>JAHQWI010000027.1 GCA_029856085.1 Promethearchaeia archaeon
TTCTTTTAAAAGAATTAAATATTCTCAATATTATTAGAAAAACTTTATTGCAAAAGTACTACTATTTTCTTTAAATATAAAATAAAGGTTTTGAAAATGAGTGCTATAAAAGAACTTCGAGAACATTTTGCTGAAATAATGAGATTGCATTATATTCAAGCGCTTTTAGGTTGGGACCAAGAGGTGAATATGATGGCGTATAAGGGGCTTGAAGGAAGGTCTAAACAAGTTTCTTTAATAGAAAAATTAATACATCAGAGAGTTACTTCTGAAAAAGTTGGGAGATTAATAAAGGAAGCCGAAAAACTTGATCTCAACGAAATTGAAAGTGCTATGTTGCGAGAGATTACTCGGGACTATAATCTTGCGACTAAATTACCTGAGAAGTTAGTCACAGAAATTGCGGAAACGAGTATTTTAGCTGCGAAAGAGTGGAGAGATGCAAGAGCAAAAAGTGATTTTTCAATTTTCCAAAAATTATTAGAAAAAACAGTTGATTTGCAAAAAGAAAAAGCAGAAAAACTTGGAACTCATCCTGATTTATACTCTACGCTGATAGACTTATATGAACCAGGAGCAACCTATAACTGGATTGCTAACATTTTTAATCCTATTAAACCAAAACTAATTGATATCGTAAAAAAGTTAAATTCCTCACCAGATAAACCTGATGATTCTGTATTTAAGAAATCATATGATGAAGATAAGCAATTTGAACTTAGTCATGAAGTTATCAAAAAACTTAATTTTGATTTCGGTTATGGGCGTCAAGATAAGGTAACACATCCATTTACAACTTCTCTTGCGTCCATGGATGTTAGGATTACTACAAGAACAACGGAACCCTTTCCAGATTGCATTACAAGTACAATCCACGAGTATGGTCATGCAATTTATGAGATAGGAATTAAAAAAGAGCTTCACGATACAATACTATGCACTGGTACTTCAATGGGAATTCACGAATCTCAATCAAGAATGTGGGAAAATTTTGTTGGGAGGAGTAAAGAATTTTGGGTGTACTGGTACCCAACATTTCAAAAGTATTTCCCAGAGAATCTTAAGGATAATCCAATGGAGGAGTTTCACAGATCCATTAATATTGTTCAACCCTCATTCATTCGGGTAAACGCTGATGAGGTAACTTACGGTTTACATATCATCTTAAGATTTGAAATTGAAAAAGCCCTTATCGAGGGAAAAATTAATGTAGGTGAATTACCGGACATATGGAACTCTAAATTTGAGGAATTATTTGGAATCGTTCCACCAAATGATGCTAAGGGCGTCTTACAAGATGTACATTGGAGTATGGGGAGTATAGGTTATTTTCCTACCTATTTTCTTGGAAACCTTTATGCCGCACAGATTTATAATAGTGCATTAAAGGCCAATCCAAATTTACCTGAAGATTATAAAAAGGGGGAATTCTCTAACTTACTGTCTTATTTGAGAGAAAATATCCATCAACATGGTTCAGTTTATAGAGCTAATGAGTTGATAAAACGAGTAACTGGAGAAGATTTAAATCCAGACTACTTCCTTAAATATATTGAGGAAAAATTCAAACCAATTTATAGATTATAATTAATTTCTTTTTTTTCTTTTATACTATTTTTATTGTATATAACATTAATAGGTGTAAGTTAGCATGTTATTACAAGTGAAAAAGTTCTCAGGAAAATTATTGTTACCATTAGCTCGTAAAATAAAAAGAATCCCCGCCAATCTTATTACATCTTTAGGATTACTCTTTGCCATTTTAACTTTTTTTAGTTTTTTTTTTAATATTTTGTTTTTTATTATTATCTGCTTATTTATTACAGAATTTTTCGACCAACTAGATGGGGTTGTTGCTCGACTTCAAGGACCAACAGAATTGGGGGCATTTTTAGACTCAACATTAGATAGAATAGGAGATTTCTTTATATTTATTGGTGTTATCCTTGGAGGATACACGAAAATTGAAATAGGTTTATTAGTTTTAATAGGCGCTTTTTTAACGTCATACACTCGAGCTAAGATTGAGGCTTTAGGAATTGATAATCTTTATGGTGTGGGGTTGATAGAGCGAACAGACCGAGTTCCCATTTTGTTTATAGGATCAATCTTACAACTTTGGTTTCCTACATCAATTTGGTGGACAATGGTGGTACTAGCTGTGGGTACTAACTTTACAGCACTTCAAAGAATAATATTTGCGTACCGTAAATTTTCAAATAAAGAAGAGATACAAAAGAAAGATTAAGAATTAGTCTGATTTTTATCTTCAAAATTGTTGGCGACTAAATAAGTACATATTAATACTCATTATTACACTCGTAATAGAAATTCCCAAAGTCAAAGCCAAAATAACAGGATTTAAAGTTACTATAAAAAATGTTGGTAAAAGTATAATCGAAGATAACTGACTACCTAAATAAACAGATAAAATTGCTGCTACAGGGACAGAAGAGACTAACACACCAAAGAAAATTCCAATCGAGCAAGTAATAGCCATTGAAGACATACTAATAATTAAAGATTCAAATGTTTCATTTAAGAAATATTCAGATAATCCAACAGTAAATTCATCAATAATCAAACCAAAAATTAAAGAAATAACTACAGCGACAACTAAACACATATAGACCGCAAAATATTTTGCCAAAAGCAAACTACTACGTCTAACTGGTCTTATTAAAAATAAATCATAAACATGACGATTTTTTTCGCTCACAATAGAGGTACTAAGCATTATACCCGAAAGTGTTCCTCCTATACTTGAAACGAGAAGCCCAACTAAAAACGAAATTGGCACACCTTCAGTATCAGGTTGAAGAAAATAAATTAGTAATGATAATAATGGTAATCCAAACCATAATACAATCATAACTTTTGATTTTGCATATCCCTTTAATTCATCGAGGAATAATAATCTTAGACTCAATCAGTTTCGCCTCCAACGTATTTTAGATATACTTCTTCTAGACTAGGTTTCACAAGAGAAATACTTCGTATTCTACATTTTTGTTGTAACACTTTATTCATAATTTGAGATATACTAGAATCAATATCAACATTAGATTTCAAATGAATTAGCTGTTTGTTATTTTTAACTTTTTCTACATTTTCTACATCGGATATAGCTTCTATACCATCACAAAGAGGTGTATTTTTAGCAAAAATTATTTCTATTAAATTCCCAATATGAAAACTACTTTGAAGTTCTTCAGGAGATCCTATTCTCATAATCTTTCCTTCATTTAAAATTCCAATTTTATTCGCAATGTCTTGAACATCACTTAGAATATGTGATGAAAATAAAATTGTTATACCACTTTTTGCGAGCTTTTTAATTATTTTTTTAAATTGATATCTCATTTGTGGATCTAAACCTGATAGAGGTTCATCTAATACTAGGATTTCTGGTTTATGTAACAAAGCTTGCCCTAATCTTAATTTTTGAAACATTCCACCTGATAAATGTACAATTTTTTTATCGCGAACATCTGAAAGATTTATTAATTCTAAAATTTCTTGAATACGATTTTCAAGATATTCTGAGCTAAGCCCAGAAAGACGTCCGAAGGTTTTCAAACAATGATCAACTGTACGCCACACTTGGAAACCTGCTTCTTGTGGATGATAACCTATTATATTATGAAATTCTTCCCTATTAATTGAAATATCTTTCCCATATAAATTAACTCTTCCTTGGAAATCACGTATCAAACCGACTAAAATCTTAATTGTAGTTGTTTTACCCGCCCCATTTGGTCCAATATAACCAAAAATATCTCCTTTTTGAATATTGAAAGAAATGTTATCTAAAGCAAGAAGGGTTTTATATTTTTTAGATACATTATTAAATTCTATGCAGACATTTGTCATGTTTAATATTAGTGTGTATGATTGTTTTCATTAAGCTATAGAATTCAAAATATAATATTTAATTAATTGTATTCCGCAAAATCTTAATTTCTGAATTTGGGTGGAGGAATATAAATATTCATCATCCCTTCTAATAATGATATAGCATTTTCTTGACAGAAATGAGCTCAAGGTCATCTTCATTAACTCTATAGTGTAAAATCTCTAAGGAAGTGTCGTTTACATGAAACGAAAGACTTCTTGCTTTTATTATTATTCTAAAAGCACGTTTATACTTTTCTTCAGACATATTGACATCTTATTTCGAAAATAAATTAGATTGATTTATATTAAATCTCAATTTTATAGTACTGAATATAGAAAAATTTAAATATTGAAATCATTATAAAATTCTATAAATCTTAAAAAGGATTAAAGAAAATGAGTAATCAAATAAAATTTGGTTTAAAAAACGATGCAGAAGCAGTGTACGGTTCTTTACATAAAAAACAAGAATTTTATTTAGTTGTTCAAAATTTTCAAGGTAAATATATTCCCCAAGTAAGAGTAATGCTTAATGGGCCTCCAGAAATTAGAATCTTAATTAGATCTGAGCGTTATGGAGGGATTGGGAATAGATACAAGAAAAGTAGATTATTTTCAGTTATGCCTAAAGCGGAAGGTATTTTTACTTTAACAGCTACACTTTCATCAAAAAACAATGTCATTTTAACATTACCAATCGAAGTTAGAGTTGGAAATGTCCAAATTCCATTAAGACCTTCTATACAACAAGCGCAACCTGTTTTTGAAAAACCTATAACAAAAGTTAATTGTTCGTTTTGTGGAGAGGAAATTGAAAGTGATGCTAAATTCTGTCCTATATGTGGAGCAAAACTCGGAGAAAAACAAAAAGAAGAGAAAAAAACTAAAATATGTTCAAGTTGTGGGCATGAATTACCGTTAGATGCCAAGTTTTGTGCTAAATGTGGTGTAAAAATGGAATAATTCCGATTTAAATAAAATTTCCCTTCTTAAAAACCTTATAAAAACTTCTTTTACCTATTTGAAATTTGGATTTTAATTTTAAGGGCTTTTCAAAAGTATCAAAAGTCTTTTTTAATAAATAGCAGTAATTACTTGGTTAATAATTAATGTTAAAATTATTTGTTAATCTAGTTAGTAATTATAATTAATTAAAATAGATACATTTCTTGTGTTGAAAAATAATGGTAAATTGTTTGATTGTAGGGCATGGCGCCAGGGAACATGTTGTCGGGGAAACTCTTGTTAGAGGTGGAGCAAGCTTATTTTCTTTCATGAGTTTTAAGAATGCGGGATTAGAAGATTTGAGTAAAAATATTGAAATCAACTCTGAAACCGATTTTCAAAAAATACTTGAATTTTGTAATAAAAATAGTATTGATTTTGCCGTTATTGGACCAGAAGCCCCTTTAGTAGTTGGAATAGTCGACGCTTTAGAAAAAGCTGGGATCCCTTGTGTTGGACCGAAAATAGAAGCGGCTCAATTAGAAGGTTCTAAGGTTTTCATGAGAGAGCTGCTTGAAAAGTATAAAATCCAATCAAACGTTATGAGCGAAATGTTTGATTCTATGGAAGGCGTTGAAAGTTATATAAAGGATATGGGCGAAGATAATATTGTCGTTAAACCAGAAGGGCTTACAGGAGGTAAAGGAGTAAAAGTTTATGGTGATCACCTTTTTTCAAAAAAGGATATCTTAGAGTATTGTAATGAATTGGTAGATAAAAAAAATAGATTTCTCTTAGAGGAAAAATGTGATGGAGAGGAGTTTACTCTACAATCTTTTGTTGATGGGAAAAATGTAATAGGTTCTCCATTAGTTCAAGACCACAAAAGAGCTTATGAAGATGACAAGGGTCCAAATACGGGAGGAATGGGCTCATATAGCATGGAAGATCATCTCATGCCCTTTTTCACTCAAAATGATGTTAATGAAGCCCTCGCAGATATGAAAAAAACAGTAGCAGCAGTTAAGGCAGAAACGGGTGTAGAATATAAAGGTTTTTTGTATGGCCAATTCATGAAAACGGCATCTGGTATTAAATTAATAGAATATAATTCTCGATTTGGTGATCCAGAGGCAATGAATGTTTTACCTCTTCTTAAAGGTAATTTTGTTGATATCTGTTGGGCTATCATTAATGGTAACTTATCCAAAAGTTACGAATTTGAGAAAAAAGCATCTGTATGTAAATATCTTGCTCCTGAAGGTTATCCCGTGAATCCAAAAAAAGACGAACAAATTCTTATTGATAAGAAAAATCTAGATAAGACTGGTGCAAAATACTATTACGCATCAGTTTATAGAGAAGGACATAATGTCTATACAACAACCTCTAGAGCAATGGGCGTGTTAGGAATCTCTGATACTCTTGAAAAAGCCGAAAAAATTGCGGAAGCCGGAGTAGGATGTATTAAAGGTAAATTATTTCATAGGAAAGATGTAGGAACTCTAAAATTATTGCAAAAACGAATAGATCATATGAATTCTCTTCTTAAAAAATAAGGATAATATTTTTATTATGGTTTTATATTTTATAATCATCAACTTATAATAATTTCAATATTAAGCTTTACTTGAATAATGAATTGGCATGAACAAAATGTTAAATTTAACTCATTAATAAAACTGCTCTTTCACGATGAGGATTGGCAAAAAAGAGCCGATGCAGCAAGAGAACTTGGAATTATGAAAGAAGGTAGGTCTGTAAATTTACTTTGTCGTGCTTTAAGATCAGAAGAAGATCATCTCGTTATTAACAAGATTATAGAAGCTCTAGGAAGGATTGGTGATGGTCGAGCAACTTTAAGGATTATAGAAAAACTTAAAGATGAATTAAATGCCTCTGAGATAGATAGGTATAGGATTATTTATATAATAGAGGCTTTAAAAGAAATTAAAGATAAAAGAGCCTTAGAGTATATTGGACCATTTCTTAGTTATTCTGATGAAGAGGTCAAGAATCTTGCCCAAGAAACCTTTGACGCAATAGAACCAAACTGGAAAGAAATTACTAAGAGAGAAAGAAAAGAAAGATCAATCCAAGAACTTTTTAAAGATAGATTCTAAACTCGAATATTTTCTGATATTTTCTTTTAAAAAATTCTTAACTATAATAAGCTCTTAATAAAAGAGTTATTTAAAATTTTTAAACTTAATTTAGATATTAAGTTATTAAAGAGCTAATCTTAATGAGTAATAAGGCTGTATGTTGTTGGGATTTAGAGGGACCAATTAGCATTATTGATTTTGCGGCGGAAATTGGAAAGCTATTAGGCGATAAATCTAAGTTTAATTTAAAAATGTATGATATGGGCGCTTTCTTTAGAATGATTTCTAACTACGATGATTATATTATTGATGTTCCAGGAGTAAAGGAAACATTAAACATTCAAGATTATCAACCTGGAGACACCCTAAGAATAATGGTACCTCTCTATACTGCATGTTATACGGACAAAGAATTGATAAAATTAGCAAAAAGTGATCTTGGGTTATTACCAGGATGTCGAGAATTAATGAATATTTTACGTAAAGATTGGGAAATATTCGTTATTTCGACTAGTTATTCTCATTTTGCTCATAATGTAACTGCTTCTTTAGGTATTCCAAAAGACAATGTTTACTGCACAGAACTAAATATTAAAGATTTGAAGAAAGGGCTTAATAACATTGAAGAAGATGTAGAACTACTAATGAATGTAATTTTCCAAAAATATCTAATTAATAATAAAAATCTTAACAGCGTTATTGAAGATTTAAACAATTTCTTCTGGATGGGAAAAGAAACAGACTATGTACGAGTAATGAATAGAGTAAAAGTTAGAGGTGGAAAAAGGAAGGAAAATGCTGTTGAAGATATATCTCGAAGGACAGGAATAACAATATCAGAAATGATTGTATTAGGAGATTCAATTACAGATATTAATATGCTTCAGAGGGTAAGAGATGAAGGAGGCATTGCAATATCCTTTAATGGAAATAGGTTCAGCTTAAAAAGAGCAAATGTTGCAGTAACAACCCCAAATAGTTTAGGAGTGCTACCTATTTTTAATTTAAAAAACGAAATTGATGATTTTTTAAACGATTGGGAATCGAAAGTTGAAAGCTTTCAAAACAATCCAAAGAATATACCTAATGGTTTAATTTCAAGGGAAATAAAAAATTTATTTATTCAACATAATTTTGTACCCGAATTAGCTAACTTGAAAAATAAAACAGAAATTCAATATTCAGAGATAATTTCAAAACAAGAAGAAATGAGAAAGAAAGTGCGAGGATGGGCAGGTAACTTAGGATAAGTAATCTATTAAATTTATTTTTCTTTAATTCTAACAAAAGAACTTCAATAGGAAAAATTATATTTTTAACTCTTCTAATTTTAATTAAAGATAGGAATTATATCCTATTATAATGAGGTAATCCCCAAAATGGCAAGTACAATTACCAAAATTAATAAAATTAATCAAATTATCTCTGAAAACATAGACGATCCAATATTTATTATTAATGAAAAACTTGTATGTGAGTATGCTAATTTTGAAGATTTCAAGGAGGAAAAACACATAATTGACTTTATCCATCCAAATGATTCTAAGAATGTGTCTAAGCTTATAAAAAACATCTTCAAATTTGGATATAGCAACACAGAATCAAGAATCAAAAGTGACATGGAACAATTTAGATGGTATGAAATAAAAGGAAAAAGAATTGTTGAAGATCATGAAAATAAAGCAATTCTCATTTGTAAAGATATTACAAAATATAAAGATATAGAGAGAGAAATCAAACAAAGTCAAACTAGGTATACTCAATTAGCAGATTCTTTACCAGAAATTAAATATTGGAAACTTCTTCAATCCAAAGAGGGTGTCACCGCTGTTCAAAAATCAAGAGAAATGTTAGAGTTAGTAATTAACAATATTCCTCAATTAATATATTGGAAAGACAAAGATTTGGTTTATCTGGGATGTAATTCAAATTTTGCAAAATTGAATGGACTAGAAAATCCCACATCAATCATTGGTAGGACGGGGGATAATTTAAATTGGATTAAAGATAAGTCAATTCATATTGAGGAATGTGAGCGAAAAGTAATAAACAACAATGAGCCGGAATATAATGTCTTGGAATCATTAATTACTACTGATGGAAATCAAGTTTGGTTTGAAATTAACAGAATTCCTTTGCGGGATTTAAAAGGTAAAGTAGTTGGAATTCTCTCTACTTATGAAGATATCACAATTCGAAAAACTGCTGAAGAAAAATTAAAAGAATCTGAAGAGGAGTTGAAGATATTAAACGAAGAACTTGAACAAATTGTTTTTGAGAGAACCAAAGAACTAAGAGAATCCGAGGAGAAATTTAGAACTATTGCTGAACAGACCTTTTTAGGTATAACAATTTTACAAGAGGGATTTGTAATCTACACAAATCAAGCTTTATCTAAAATTACTGGCTATTCAATTAATGAAATAAGTAAATGGAATAGAAATGAATTCACAAAAACGATTCATCCCGATGATTTACCTTATGTTTTAGAGCAAATCAGGAGAAAAATGGAGGGAGATACAGATCTAATGTCTCATTATACTTGTAGAACAATAACTCCTTCAAAAGAAATTAAATGGGTAGAACTATACTCAAAAGCAATAAATTACCAAGGTAAAATTGCTGATTTAATAACATTTATCGATATAACAGAAAAACGGATTGCAGAACAAAAATTAATGGAATCTGAACAGAAATTTCGGCATCTATATGAAAACTCTCCTTATGGTATTGTTCTTTTAAACTCAGAGGGAACAATAATTGATATAAATTCTACAATTCCGCGGATATTTGGGTATAATAAAGAGGATCTTATTGGAAAAAGTTATTTAACTCTAATAGGTGTATATCCCTCTGATACTAAAAGTGCTTTACGAGAATTACCTGATTTATTATCAGAAAGAAGAACTTTAGATTCAAAAGTAATACCTAAGTTAATAGAAATTTATAAAAAAGACGGCACACGAGCATGGGTTCAATCTGAAATTTCAACTATAGAATTAAACGATGAAATCATTCATCAATTTATTATCCAAGATATTACTGAAAAAAAAAATGCTGAAGAGAAGTTGAAGGAGTCTGAACGGCAGTATCGTACTACAATCGATTCATTAGGTGACCCTCTCCATGTTGTAGATAAAGATTTAAGAATTATTCTAGTAAACAAGGAATTTGAAAAATGGTTGGAAAGATTAAATTTTGATAAAGAAATATTTGGAAAAAAGATATTTGAAGCCTTTCCATTCTTACCGTCTAAAATCCGTGAAGAATATGAGCAAGTGTTTGATAATGGGATGTCACTCATTACAATGGAAACTACAAAGTTGGATGATCAAGATGTAATAACTGAAACTCGAAAAATCCCAATCTTTAGTGAAGGTAAAGTTGAGCAAGTTATTACAATTTTACGAGACATTACTGAAAATA
>JAHQWI010000028.1 GCA_029856085.1 Promethearchaeia archaeon
CATTAAAAGGATTTGACCCTATTAGTTTAAAAGGAGGAGATGAATTTTCAACTATCGAACTATTTGACCCTAATAAGCAAACAGATAACGACCTTACAATTAATCAACCGCTATCAATAACATCCATCAACCTTGTAGAAAATAGCCAAGAAATTGAGATTACAGTTCAAAACAATACAAATAAAGAGTTGAAGGACATTTCAATAACAATAACTCATCTGAAAGAATTTTTTGAGAAGGAGGTTATGACCCAAGAGATTGATTTTTGGTTTCCCCAAGAGGAACTTTTATTTGTTTCTCCAATCGTTCCTTATATTGATGAATATTTGGTTTCTATCAATCAACGAGAGGGAAGTGAAAGCATTCAAAAAATCCTTACTCAAAGGATAGATTTAAAAATAATAAATAAAATTACAAGTTAATAGTGGAAAGTATAATGTCAGAAGATATAATTAAAGATGAAGATATAATCATAAGAAATTATCGAACATCAGATTATCAAGCAACTTTAGAAATCTTGAAAGATCTTAACAAATTATTTGATATTGGATTCAACGAAAATCAATGGAGAGAATCTTCCGGATTAAGGCAATTTAAACCAAATCTAAAACGAATTACTCTGATTGCAGAATTGAAGTCTGGTAAAGTAGTAAGTATGGGTGTGATTGAAGCTCAAAAAAATACCTTAGGGCAATACATTGGATATTTAGATAATTGGGCAACTAAAGAAGGATATATAGGTAGAGGTGTTGGAAAACTCTTAGCAGATAGAGCAATTCAGATTTTGCAATCGTGGGGATTTGATTCGATAAGAATCAATCTTGCCTATAAGACTGATGAAAAACTTCTTGATGTTTTTAGCAAAACAGGATTTCATCCAATAATAACAGTGCTTGAAAAAAGATTTTAAATATTTTAAAGAGATAATTCTTCAAATCTGGCTTGGAAAAATCTTAAATACTCAGGTTCATAAATCATTTTTAATCCAAGAATCGTATCTCTCTTTTCATAGAGTCTTATTATTGATTTTGCTATGTATTCCATATGCGAATTTGTGTATACTCTTCTTGGAATTGTCAGTCTTACTAATTCTAAAGCGGGAAAAATATTCTCACCCGTTTCCTTATCTCTTCCCTTTGAAATTGCTCCCCTCTCCATACTTCTCACCGCAGAATCTTCATAAATTGCGGCAGCTAATGTTTGTGCTGGCCAGTGTTCTCTTTCAAGATGAGGTAAGAATTTTAAAGCATCAAGAAAGACAGCATGACCACCAATAGGTTTCACAATTGGTACATTCACCTTTTTTAACATATCGCCTAAATACCGTACTTGATGAATTCTATATTTTAAATACTCATATTGAGTTCCCTCTCTTAAACCCCTAGCAACAGCTTCCATATCTCTCCCGGCCATGCCACCATATGTATGTAGTCCTTCATAGACTACAACCATATTTCGAGTAGCTTCAAAAATATCTTTATCATTAGTAGCAAGGAATCCACCAATATTCACAAGGCAATCCTTCTTCGCGCTATAAATGCATCCGTCAGAATAGCTCATCATTTCTCTTAAAATTTCAATAATTGGAGTGTTTTCATAACCTTTTTCACGTTCTCGTATAAAATATGCATTTTCACTTGAACGAGTGGCATCATAAATTATTTTAAGTTTGTAATCATTACAAAATTCTCTTAATTTTCTTAAGTTTTCCATGGAAACGGGTTGACCTCCTGCCATATTTACGTCCATTTCTACACTTACAAAGGAGATTTTATCCAATCCATAGTCATCTATATATTTCTGTAATTTTTTAAAATCTACATTTCCCTTAAATGGATGTTCATTCTCTGGATCATGAGCTTCATCAATAATCATATCTACCATCTTTCCACCAGGAAGTTCAACGTGTAACTTAGATGTAGTAAAATACATGTTTCTTGGAACAATTTGCCCTGGTTTTACAAGATGGCTATACATGAGGTGTTCAGCACCTCGCCCTTGATGTGTTGGAACCAAGTATTTATAACCTAGAACATCTTGTACTGATTTCTCAAGATTGTAAAAATTACGAGCTCCAGCATAAGCCTCATCACCTAAGAGCATACCACTCCACTGATAATCAGACATAGCAGAAGTACCAGAATCAGTTAACAAATCAATAAATACATCTTCAGATTTTAACAAAAAGGTGTTATACCCTGCCTCTTTAATAGCTTCTTTTCTTCTCTTTTCATCTGGCATTCCTACATGTTCGACCATTTTAATTTTAAAAGGTTCAACAGGACCATTCATCATATCATCATCAGAGAATACAATTTAGTATATTAAGAATAATTAGGTATAACAAATAGAAAAAGATTCTTATAAAGGTCTCCCATCCTTTTCCCATTTTCAAATATCCTAATGGAGAATTATTTAACCATAGAAAAAGTGTAAGTTTTGCCAACTAAAAACTATATCTCTTTAATCCTCAAAAGGAAATTATTAAAAATTTTACTCTTAATAACTTTTTTTTTATATAATTGCAGTACTAAATTTGAAGAAATATTTTAATTGTGGAAAATTCAAAATCATATAATAAAATAAATATTAAAAAAAAGGGAGAAATAAATAAATGATAGGAATAAAGTCTTATGGCGCATATTTACCAAAATATCTTATGCCCCGTGAGTTGATTGCTAAAGCGTGGGACTTTCCAGCAGTTCCCGGTACTAAAGCTATTGCGAGTGTTGATGAAGATAGCCTTACTATGGCTGTAGAGGCAGGATTAGATTGTTTAAGCGGAATTGATCCAAAGAGTATTGACGGTTTGTATTTTGCTTCTACAACTCAAGTGTATACTGAAAAAGATTCAGCCTCATTTATAGCTACCGTATTAGATATGAGAGAAGATATTATAACTATAGATTTTACAGATTCCTTGAAAGCAGGAACAACGGCCTTTGTAAGAGCAATGGATACCATTAAAGCAAATAAAGACATCAGCAGCATACTTATTATCGCTTCAGATACTAGAGAAGCAGAACCTGCAACTATGTATGAATTTGGATATGCTGATGGTGCTGCCGCTTTCTTGATCGCAGAAGAAGAAAACCTGCCTATTGTTATTGATGATTACTATTCTATTTCAGCAAATGTTACAGGCCCCTGGAAAAGGGCTAAAGAAGATAATTTTATTAGAACCTTTGAATCGAAAATGGACAACCAAATTTATATTCAAAGTATTACAAGAGTAATGTCTGAGATTATGAAAAGAAATAACTTGAATCCTGAAGATATTGATGTAGCTGCATATTATTATAATAATCCCCGAACACATGGTCGTATCTCCAAGAGAATGAAATTCAACCAAGGTGTCGCCCAAAATGGATTATTTTTTCAAGTTGGTGACCTCGGAACTCCAATGTCTTTTATGTTGCTAATTTCTGCTATGAAACGTCCAAAAGAAGAAGCAAAAGTAATTTTAGCTGGATTTGGTGATGGTGCCGATTCGATATTGATGCATGTTCAAGATAGAAGAGCTCTTAGAGAACTATCCAAAAATCATATGGGCATGGCAGGGCACCAAAAATCAATGAAAACTCTACAAAATTATAATGTGTATATTGAAAGTAAAAGACTCCTTACAAAAGACCGGTATGTAAGAAAAAGCTCAGCTGTGACAATGTGGCGTGATACTCCTACTGTATATAAAATGTACGGTAATAGATGTAAAAGTTGTGGGACTGTTCAATATCCTACTATATTCCGTGCTTGTATTGTGTGTAGAGCTGATGATCAAATGGAACTTGTTAAACTTGCGCTAAAAGGTAAAATATTTACTTACACACTAGATCATTTAGTTGGGGGTTCATATTTAGCTACACCTGTTCCACGTTGTGTAATAGATCTTGATGGCGGCGGGCGGGTTTTGCTAAATATGACAGAAATAGAAAATCCAGAAGATAATGTAAAAATCGGAATGGAAGTTGAATTAACTTTTAGAAAAGAGCATGAAGGTGCGGACTTCAAGAATTACTATTGGAAATGTCGACCAATAAGAGGGAGATTTTAAGGAGGTGTAAAAGTTGGCAGTAAAAGGAATTAAAGATAAGGTTGCTATTATTGGATGTGATGCTACGAAATTTGGAGAATTATGGGATAAGGGAAGGGAAGATTTGCTTTTTGAAGCAACTCAAGGTGCTCTTAAAGATGCTGGAATCAAAAAAGAGGAGATTGAGGCAGTTTGGGCAGGGATCTACTATTATTTTACTGGTATGTCAGGTGCTACAGTTGAAGATATTTTAAGGCTTGATGGTATTCCAATAACTCGAGTCGAGAACTACTGCGCCTCAGGTATGGATGCTTTTCGAAATGCATGTTTTGGTGTTGTTAGTGGTGCTTATGATGTAGTTCTCGCATGTGGAGTTGAAAAACTTATGGATGAAGGTTCAAGTGGATTACCTGGATTTAAGATATTTGGGCATCCTGTATTACCATTACCATCTGCCCCTGCAATGTTTTCAATGGCAGCAACAAGATGTTTTCATGAATTTGGATGGACAAAAGAAGATCTAGCTCGAGTAGCAGTAAAAAACCATGATAATGGCTCATATCATCCAAAAGCACATTTTAGAAGTAAAATTACAATTGAACAAGCGATGAAAGCTCCTATGATTGCCGATCCTCTTGGCCGATTCGACTGTTGTGCGATGTCAGACGGAGCAGCATCATTAATTTTAACAAGACCCGATCTTGCTGAGAGTTACGCACATGCGGATGATTATATAATAGTAAAATCAAATCAAATATCAGCAAGGACGAATTTTCCATGGTATGTTCCACCTAATGGACCTGGGGCAGATTTTACGAGTTTCCCCTCAACAGTCAAAGCTGCTAAAATGGCATATAAGGAAGCGGGGATTACCAATCCTAGGAAAGAGATTGAGGCAGCAGAAGTACATGATTGTTTCACCATTACTGAGCTTATCAATGACCAAGACCTGCAATTTTGCGACCGTGGTATGGCTGCTGAAGAATTAAAGAATGGAACATTTAATTGGGATGGAGAAACAGCAATCAATCCAAGTGGAGGTTTGAAATCTTTTGGGCATCCAATCGGTTCAACAGGTTGTAGAATGCTTCAAGAGATAACTAAACAATTGCAAGGTCGTGCTGAAGGGAGACAAGTTCCTGATGCTAAGATTGGGTTATGTCACAATCTTGGGGGTGCTTTCAGTGTTGCCTCAGTCACGATTTTGGGACAGAGGGATTGAAAAATTAAAAATCAAATATTTTTTTTTTAAAATTATTTAACAAATGAGGTTAAATACATGGTTGCACATGGTATTAAAGATAAAGTTGCCGTTATTGGCTGTGATGCTACAAAATATGGTGAATTATGGGATAAAAGTAAAGAGGATTTACTCTTTGAAGCTACTCAAGGTGCAATTAAAGATGCAGGTATAACTAAAGATGAAATTGATGCAGCTTGGCTTGGGGTTTATTATTTCTTTACAGGTGTTTCTGGAACTACTTTAGAAGATTCATTAAGGTTAGGTGGTAAACCAATAACTCGAGTCGAGAACTACTGCGCCTCAGGTATGGATGCTTTCCGTAATGCATGTTTTGGGGTTGCTTCTGGAGCCTATGATGTGGCTATGGCTTGTGGTGTGGAAAAATTGATGGATGAGGGAGGAAGAGGTCTTCCTGGTACTACTGTAATGGGTCATCCTGTATTACCGCGTCCATCAGCTCCAGCGATGTTTTGCTTACTTGCTACTCGTAGTTTTCATGAATATGGTTGGAATAAAGAGGATTTAGCACGTGTGGCTGTAAAGAACCATGAGAACGGTTATTATCATCCAAAAGCCCATTTTAGAATGAAAATTACATTAGAACAAGCTCTAAATGCTCCTATGATTGCAGATCCTCTAGGAAGATTTGATTGTTGTGCTATGAGTGATGGTTCTGCTGCACTAATCCTAACTCGACCCGAACTCGCAGAATCTTATGCTCATGCCGATGATTATATTCTTGTTAAATCCAATTCTCTTTCTGTACATACGGCTTATCCTTGGTATGATACAAATTTTGATTTCATATCAGCTCCAGCTACTGTTGATGCGGCAAAAATGGCATACAAAGAAGCAGGTATTATAAATCCCAGGAAGGAAATTGACTTAGCAGAAGTTCATGATTGTTTTACAATAACTGAGTTATTGAACTGTCAAGATCTGCAATTTTGTGAGCGAGGGAAAGCAGCTGAAGAATTAAAAAATGGTACGTTTAATTGGGATGGGGAAACAGCAGTGAATCCAAGTGGTGGACTTAAGTCATTTGGCCATCCAATAGGAAGTACCGGTTGCAGAATGGTTCAGGAAGTTGCTAAACAACTTCAAGGAAGAGCTGAAGGAAGACAAGTTCCTGATGCTAAAATTGGCTTAGCTCATAATTTGGGAGGCGCTTATGCTGTTTGTTCAGTGACTATTCTTGGTCAACGTGATTAAAATCAAATTTTTTTATTTTTTTTTCAAAAAGTAAATAATTCTATAATTATTTCTTAACAAAGAAATGAGTTATAATTAGGAATTTTAATTATGGGGATTTAATATGTCAGAAACGAATCGAATTCAAGAGCTAACAGATAAAGTAAAAGAATTTGTTTTAGAAGCCGACATGGACATAGTAGGGATTGCGGATGTGAATAACTATCTTTTCCTGGAAGCACCGGAATCTCATCAGCCAAAAAATATCTTAGAAGATGCTAATTCAGTGATTGTTTTTGGTAAATCAATGCCAAGATCAATTTTTAGATTGAAAAATCATCATACTAACCTTGTTCATAGAGCCTATCATAGTTTGTATAAATTTTTAGATATTACAGGAGTCAGATTAGCTCATTATGTTGAATCTCTTGGCTATTATTCGATTTCCATTCCATCGTATAATCCTCTAGCAATAGAGAATTTTCAACCGTGGGGAATAATTTCATTAAAACATGCAGGATTGGCAGCAGGTCTCGGAAAAATCGCAAAAAATGGATTATTAATTCATCCAATCCATGGCACATTATTGAGGTTATCAGCTGTAATAACAACCGCAAAACTAATTGCAGACCCTATAATGGAAGATAATGTATGCAAAGAATGTAATTTGTGTGTTGATAAGTGCCCAAATAAAGCATTTGACGAAAATGGTAATTTTAAAAAGATGACCTGCCTACCAAATACAGTTAAGCATGGGATTAATATATTACATCCTTACAATCAGGATTATTTAAAGAATATTGAATTGATTTCGAATACTTTCCTATTAGAATACACGGTTGGTTGTACCGTTTGCCTAGATGTATGCCCGATCAATAAAAAGCACCTCTCAAAACTTAATTAATAGTAAAATACAATATTTATGATCCTTAAAGCTTATTAAATTTCTAGTCTTCACATAATACTAATATTTTTTTTAATTAGCATATGGAAAGAATTATCCCTATTTCTCCTTATATAAGAAAAGAAAAAAAAGAAATATTCTCAATAAAAAAAAAAGAATAGTTTTGTTTATTTATTCAATCCCTAATTTTGCAGCGTATTTAACTATTAAAAATATTATAAACGCGATAATAATGAAATTAATAAGAGCAGCAATAAAATTTCCAATACCGAATACCCCAAGTCTAAGATCTTGAATTGTATCAAAATCCTTTACGAATAATCCAATTATCGGTGTTATTAAATCTTCAGCTAATGATAAAATAAGGGCGTTAACAGCAAGACCAAGAATGAATGCAGAGGCAAGTCCAAGTATCTTGTATTTTTTGATAAAGTCTAAAAACTCAGCAGCGAGATTTTTCGGTTTCTCTGGAGTTGCCTCTGGTGCAGGGGTAAGAAGTTCCCGAATTTTTGTC
Organism: Promethearchaeia archaeon; assembly: GCA_029856085.1. GTDB lineage: Archaea > Asgardarchaeota > Lokiarchaeia > Sigyniarchaeales > SOKP01 > Loki-b32. Next base: position 7,886 of record JAHQWI010000028.1, read on the forward strand.
AATTCTTCTAACATTTCACTTTCTTTTGACATGATTTATACTTAACTCATTTTTATGTATTTTTTAAATTTATTTTAAGTACAGAAATTTTGAATAAATAGGACTTAATCCCTAATTATTTAAATTTTTTTTATATTTCTTATAAAAAAGAATATTAGAGTGACAGAATTTATTTAAAAAATTAATTGAAGTTTGCAGTAGACATTATTGGTTTGATTCTTTGAGAAACCTCCCCATTTTTTCTTAGCCAATTAAGCTCCTTTTTAATTTCCTTTCTAATGATTTGATTTTTATCGATTTTAGTGATTCTAGCTAATCTAAGTGTTTTCTTATAATATTTAATTGCCTCGTTTTTTCGATTTAATTTTACTAATAATTTAGATAGATTCCAAAAAATGAGAAAATCATTTCTATTGAGTTTAATAGCCTCAAGCAACTTTTTAAAAGCCAATTTATAGTTTTCTTTATGAAATGCTTTAATTCCTAAATAAAAATAATCTAAGGATTTTCTCTCTAAAATTTTGGGAGAAAAAAAATCAATTTCTGAGTAATTGATTTGTTCAGATAGAATCCTTAATTTATTTATAATTCTCTCCCTTTCTTCACTATTAAATATCAATTTCTTTATTATATTCTTTGCAAAAATTTCTACTGAATTAAATACTAATCCTTGAATTCCTGGATTAATAGGTGCTTTTTTTATTGAATTGCATAAAATATTGGGGAAATCTAACTGAATCAAGAAATCTGTTGCATTCTGGATATGTTTTATCTCCATTTCAGAGAGAATATTTTTATCTTTTAGAACATTTAGTAATATTTTAACAAGTGGGGGCCATTTTATTAAGAATTCAATTAGTATATTAATTATTATCTCTTTTCTCTTCCTTTTTTGAAATTCAAGCAATTCAGTTAAGAATATCAATAATAAATCTTCTTGTTCTCGAACTAAGATTGAATTATTAAAATCAATCAGATTATCCGATTGCAGAATCTTATGAATAATTGCTATAATCTGAAAAACTTCAATGTTTTTTATATCTTCAGGCTTGTTGCATTCAAATCTCACTATAGGAATCAATTCATGATTAAAGAAATTTTGAGTCTCAATATTGATAAATCCTATATTTTCTAAAATCTCAGTCAATAAATATGGGGGAAAGCAGAATTTATGTTGCAAACCTTTATCTGGCACACCATAAATCCAACCTAATACTTGTTTTTTCTGTTCATTATTAGAATTCAAAAATGATTGGCATGCTTTAGCCAGATCAGGGATTTCAATGATTAAATTGCCCTTAGGTTGCAATACACGAAAGAATTCATTTAGTGCATAAATTGCTTCAAAATAAGTTAAATGCTCAATAATTTGGATCGCCTTTATCTCTTCACAGGAATTGTCTTCGAATTCAAGATTAATAGCAGACATTATCTTATCAGCTATCAAATCCTCATAGAAATCAATATTAAAATATTCGGATTCGAATTTTTTTCCACAACCTACATTTATTTTCATTTTATATCATGAACATATTGTTAATAATGTCTTTGAAATTTCTTCTTAAAATCCTTAATCCTTACAGATGAATATCGCGCTCCACTAGGATAAGTATTATCTGTCGTATTACTCCTTCCTACCATCAGTGATAGTATTACAAATCCTAACAACCATGAAATACCAATTAAAACAATATAGAATATGATTTTATAACGTAATCTGCGGTTCTCATCTTTCGAGAAAAATAATTTATTCATTTCTTTTTGAGTAATCCCTAATTCTTTACCTATTTGATATAATTGAATTAAGTCTTTATACAAATATCCACCTCTTTTTTATTAGAATTTAAACTCATAATTTTACTTTTAAGAAGTTGATTTACGAAAGTTTCTTGGTCCAAAATCTTTGGTCTTTACTGTAGAATACAGAGTTCCTGAAGGATATATATTCCTAGCGATTTCACTACCTAATAGAATTATTAAACCCCCCAAAATAACAATACCTACGATTAAGATAAATAGATATAACATACGATGTTTTGAATTATCGAAAATTAATGTCTTTTGTATTTCTTTCTTCTTTAATCCTAAATTTTTACCTATGTTACAAATTTGAATGAATTCCTTAAATATTATAAATATCACCTCTATTTTTAAATGACTTTTTTATTTGATTATTGATTTATAATATAGATTTTTTAATTTTGATAAAGTTAATTCCAGCTTCCCTCGAATTGGCATTTGATCCAAATTAAACAACTTATTTTCAATTGATCTTAAACAATAAGGATTATCAAAACTTCTTATTGCATATGCCGTTCCCAAACATCCCCCCTTACATAACTTAACGACATCACAGTTAACACACAACTCTTTTATCCTTTGCTTTTGGGATCTTATACGTTTCAAGATTTCTTTTAAACTCAAATCTCTTACATTTCCCTCAATAAAGGTATCTGGTAGTGTTAAACATCCCTTAACA
>JAHQWI010000029.1 GCA_029856085.1 Promethearchaeia archaeon
TACTTGTATCGTTAAATATAAGTCCTTATTTCGTTGACCAAAAGGAGGATCATACATACAGACATCTATCCTATGAGTCCCCGGTTCCATAAAGAATACATAACTATCCCTTTTGGTTATACTAAATATATGTCCGTTATAGCCAAAATTATCGGATCTGAAAAAATATTCAAGGGCATATTTCCGTGTTGATTGAGACTTTTGGGAAGGGGAGAACCGCTTTAGATAACGATCAATGACTTGTTGATTGGTTATTTCCTTCATCTTAAGGTAAACCTTCCCGTGGATGTGATTTTGAATAGGTTTATATCGGAAATGATTTTAAAGATGATATCTTCCGCTATATTGGTCTCTTCTTGAATCTGTCGCAGAGAAAGAGAGTTGTGATTTTCTAGTAAGTTAATAATTGATTCCCTCTCCTTTGATAAAGCTTTGGATTCAGCAATTCTATGGAGATTCATCACCATTTCTTTCATTTCTTCTAAGGTATCTTCCCTCTGCATTATGATCTCTTGGTTTTTCATGATTTCCCGGATGTTTTTGGCTATCCGTTCCATTTGAAGCGGATTTATGGAATTGGTATTAGTGGAATAGAATAGTTCGGGATTTTCTTGTCTTCTGATATAGTCGAATACAATTCTTCTCACGAATTCGGAAGTCGTTTTGAAGTTCTCTTTATTGGCAAAATGTTTAATTTGCTTTTTTTCACGTGATGTGGCTGTAAATTGGATATATTTATAGGTATACTTAATTTGGTTTGGTTTCGATTTTTCGCTCATTTGTATTTTTCTCCGTTTTAAGAGACACAAGGTTCGAGCCTTTTTAAATTTTGTCCCAATTTTCTGTGAAATTGGAATGGAAAGGTAAATTCAGAGTCTGATTTCAATGAAAATTCCTTTGAAAAAACCAAACAAAAACAGTTTTAAAATACACATTTCCATTAATTAGAGATAGATGAGAATAGAAAAAAATTTGAAAATTCAATTAGAAGTATTCAGACAAAAAGTTATTACTCCTCGGAAATAGTTTTTGTAAGAGCCCTAGATGTTCATGATTGATGGAAACAAAATCGAAATTTAAAAGTTCATTGATGGTTTTAAATCCAGATACTAATTGTGCAAAATAGCTGATATCAATTTCGATGTCAGCAGAAATTTCTGATTTTTCATTAAATTCAACCCTAATTACTTTTTTTCTAGATGTTAGGGTGAAAACTCCATTATTCCAGGGACAAAATTCATCATGTATTTCGATTGAACGATTAATCAAGCTGCGTGGGATACTTTATCTGATGGGAAAGTCACAATTAGGTTTTATGCTAAAGATGTTTTAGGGAATATAGCATTTGAAGAAGTCACAGTAATCAAGGGTATTTCAACAGAAGGATTAGAACCGGGAGTTATTGCAGTAATAGTTGTTCTATCTGTTCTTGGAGGTATTGCTTTAATCGGTGGGATCTTGGCATTTCTTGTTAAGAAAGGAAGGATATCACTAGATAAAATTAAAAAGATCTCAATTAGAAAAGAGTAAGATGCAGGAATAATCAAATATATTGAAAAAAAATATTCTTCTTTCTATTTTTTGTGCCAAAGTAATAATTAATTCCAGAAACAACAATAGGTACTGTAGGTTTTATATAATATTTTTTGGAGATTATTAGAAAATTTAGATCATGAAGATTCGATGGATCTTATCGAAAATTTTCGAAATCTAGCCGGAATTTCATTGTTAAATCCATAGATAATTTTAGAGATTATTTTTACCTTATTCTAATATTCTTTTCTGAAATTATAATTAATTTTCCATGATATTTTGGTTGATTTAGATCTATTTTTAATAATGTTTTATTCAAAAGTTCATTTGTTGTTTTAGGATGAGGAGAAAGAACTTGAAGTATAATGATAGTTGGACAAGCTCCCTCAGAAAAATGGTAAAGAACACCAAATCCTCGATCATGTGTGAATATAGGTAGACCTTCTTTTTTAGCATATTCAAATATCTTTTCATCATCAACTCCAGAATTTAATATATCTTCTACGTTAATGATATTAAATCCTGCGTCTATTAAGCATGATCTCGTTGATTTTGCAATACATTCATCAATAATAATTTTCATAACTTATATCCTTATATAAATAAAAAGCAGGAGTTAAATGTTGATTATTTCTTCCTCTGGGTGATCAACAATAAAAACAGAATAATCTAAAACTGCTTTAATATCTTCTTCAGTTAGTCTTGGATATTCTTCGATTATTTTTTGAAATGAAGCACCATCACGCAACATAGTTAAAACAATAGAAATTGGGATCCTAGTTCCTTTAAAAACTGGTTTTCCGGATAATATCTTTGGATTGCTAATGATTCGATTATTATATTCCTTCATTTTCTTCACTATAATAAAAGAAACACATTCAATTAAATTTTTGCTAAAAAACTCTAGTGAACTTATTTTTCCTAAATTAATTCCAATAATAATTTAAAAATCTGTTTTGGTTAATTTGCGAAATTTTAGTTGACATAAAGCTATTCGAGAAATTGATCATAAAACAAATAATAGTGCAACTGCTTTAGGAGTCCGCATTCAACGTTTAGAAAAAGAACTAATCAAAAAATATATGGCTTTAATAGATTGCAGTAAATTAGGTTATAGAGAAATGGTTATGGCATCCCTCAGAGTAAATTCAAGGAGACCTTTAGAACATATTAAGGAAGAAATTGAAAGGATGCAGAGAATAAAGTTTACTTACATCATTACGGGTGATTATCCAATCTTTATTATGGCTAAATGCTTGGACCATGAAGACTCTATGGATCTCTATAGGCACTTCAGGTTTTGTTGCTATGTTCCACAGTAATTACTACATTTCCCTTTTTGTGCCCCTTATCGACATATTCATGAGCTTCGACAATCTTTTCCAGCGGATAGCGTCTATCTATGGCCGATTTAATCTTCCCCGCTTCAACAAGGTCTTTGAGGAAGATTAGATCTTCTTTTTTTAAGTCCTTTCCATTACCCGAATCTTTATTAACGTTAAGGTAGATTCCTGTCTTCTTTAGAGCTTTTTTAGCTTGTGAAGGCTGAAATTTTGCCACAGCATCAAAAACAACGTCATAAAGCTCACCGCTTTGGGTAAAATCTTCTTTAGTGTAATCAATTACCTTATCAGCTCCTAAAGTTTTCACCATCTCTAAATTAGTTGTACTACATACACCAGTAACTTCTGCCCCAAAGTGTTTGGCAAGCTGGACAGAAAAAGTACCTACACTTCCAGAAGCGCCGTATATCAAAACTTTTTGTCCGCTCTGGATATTAGCCTTTCTAATTACTACTAATGCTGTTATTCCCCCACCAGCAACAGGGGCAGCTTCCTCATAGGTCATATTAGCAGGTTTTATTGCCACCATCCCGTCTTTTGGGAATCTTCCTTTGCCAGTCTCTTCAGGTAGACATATATACTCAGCATAACCACCATAGCGAAAACCGGGAGAAGCAAAAACTTGATCATCTTTCTTAAATAGTTTAACATCTTTACCAACTTCTTCAACTTCCCCGGCTAACTCAAGCCCTAATATATTTACTTTTTTAGGTCCTCTGAGACCAAAAGCCAATCGCGCAAAGAACCGGACAATAGGATTAAATCTTTTAAAACCATCTCGAAATGTTACGTCCCCTTTTGTTACTGTTGTCGCATGAATCTTCACGAGTATTTCATTGTCCTTTGGGATAGGTTTGTCTACCTCTTTCATCTTCAAGACTTCAGGAGGTCCGTATTTTGTGTAAACAATCGCTTTCATTTTTTCTTTATTTTCCATTTTTTTCACCATTATAGCAATATTAACTAATGATTCTAAAACTAAATGTCTAACTAAAATAATAACGGCTTATTTAAGATGTATATGAGAATGTCTTTGTTAAGTTTTATTTTTATTTATTATAGGTATGACCACATTTCCTGTCTTTTCCCCTTTTTCAACATACGTATGAACGGATCATGAACCATTAATGAAAAATCAAGAAAAAAAAATATAAAAAAAAATTTCGAATAATCCCCACTAATTTTATTAGTGAAATTCAAGGGAGTATAGAATCTCTTTGAGGTTTTCACTAAGGTTGTTAGCTGCAGCAGAGATAACAATGCGTATCCATTTTCCATCCCTAATAGCCGATAAATGCATACTCCTAGTCTTAAATAATCCTACTACTTTATATTCAAATATAGTCTCGCGAGCAGGCGTTCCGTCTTTTAATTTTGTCGGTTCATCGGAAATAGTTTCAATTTCAGTAGTCACAATCTGTAAAGTTCTTACTATCTTTTTAGGGAGTTCTTCCAAGCGTCTTTTAGGAGATATTGTAGATACGTGGATTTCAAGATTAAGGTCTGCATAGGAAGCAGTAAAGATAGCTTTACTTATTTGACTTGGATTTAACTCTACAAAATAATCGGGGTATGTTACACTAAATTCAGGTGAATCGTTCTGAAAAGTTTTAGTTTTACTTTCTTTCATAGCCCCTAATCCATCATGTAATTTTAGAGTATCCTCATAAATATTCTCAAAACGAGATTTAATCAATGGGATATATTCTGGATGAGTTACTATGTAAAGAATGTTATTTTCAATTGCTTTAACTACCATTTCAGCCATGAATTCAGGATCCATTCCCAAATCTAATAATTTCTTCGCATTTTCAAATTCAGGTCCAGAAGAATCAATCATTACTGGCGATGGTTGCCAGAGACCTTCTTTAGTTTCACTCAGGATTATCGAATTTTCCACAATATTTGAACGAACTTGAGCAGGGCATAACACAGAAACACTAACATTTGTACCGAAGCATTCTAATTTTAATCTTTCACTTATTGCAATTACAGCATTCTTAGAGGCACTATATGGACCAGAATCTCCGGGAGTTAAGCCCGCTAATGAAGAAGTATTAATGATATGACATTGTTCTCTACTTTTGATCATTCGATCTAAAAAATATTGAATACCGTAGATTACCCCATACAAATTAACACCAAGAGTCCAATTCCAATCTGCTTGAGTTAAAAAACGTATAGGCCCCCCCGCACCAATTCCTGCGTTATTACAAAGAATATGTACGTTACCAAAACGTTCATAAGAAATTTCTGCTAGATGTGCAACCTGTTCAGGAACACTAACGTCAGTTACCACAGTCAATACCTCAACATTTTTTTCGCTAAATTCTTTGGAGACTTTTTCGAGCGCTTCCTTATTAATATCTGCAAGAACTAGTTTCATTCCACGTTTAGCAAAAACTTTAGCAAGTCCTAGCCCAATACCCATTGCTCCACCTGTTATAACTGCAACTTTTCCTTCAAAATCTTTTATCATGGTTTTCACTTTATTATTTATTTTTAAGTCATTTAATTTAGATTAATAAATTAAGGTAAAAAAAAATTTTAGACTTTACCATACTTTTTGAACAATAAAATTCCTGCACTAACTATTACTAGGCTGAAGAATATAAGTACTATCAAATCAACCCATATCCTGAAATCACTTAGAGCAATACCGTCAAAAAGAAGAGTTAAAGCGTCAGATGCATAATGTAATGGCATAAACATACTAATTGCTCTAGTCGAATCGGGTAAAGGGTATAAACCTGACGCAAGCATCTGTTGCGGAAGAATAAAAATCCAAGCAATTCCTGCTGCTGCCTTAGCATTTTTTGCGATAGTTGCCGTTATCAATCCAAGACCTATGGAGGATAAGGAGTAAATAACCATGAAAACAAACGCAAGGAATATCCCCGCGATGGCTCCTTCAGAACGATATCCCATTATAAAAACGAGAATTCCAATTATTGCTACTTGAAGGATTGCCATGCTCATATTTGATAACAAGTGACTTCCCATAAATTCTCCTGCTGTGGTTGGCGTTGTGTTTATTCTTTTTAACAAACCTTTTTCTCGATCTTCTGAAAATGAGGAAGCAACGGGAATTATCATGAATAGTCCGCTAAGGGCAAATAATCCGGGAACAAGGAATTCAAATACGCTCTGACCTGTGTCTTCCATAATTACAGATCCAAATGCAAGACCGAATATTATTGTTAGTGCTATGGGAAGCAACAGCATTATAAACAATGTTGTTGGTACCCCTATAAGGCTTTTATATTGGATTTTCATGAGAGCTAAAATTCTTTGGCGTTTCATTTTTAGATTCCCTCCAAGATTCTTCTTCCTGTAATTTTCAGAAATACTTCCTCTAAGTTTTTACAATCGTGCTTCTCGATCAACTCTTTTGGTGGCCCTATTGCGACTAACTTGCCGTAATCAATTATGGCAACTCTATCGCAAAGTGCTTCTGCTTCTTCAATGTAATGCGTTGTCAAGACGATGGTCTTATTCGTTTCTTTTAAAGAATTAATGAATTTCCAAGTTGTACGTCTAACCCGGGGGTCCATTCCAACCGTAGGCTCGTCCAAAAACAAAATCGGAGGATCACTTATCAAAGCTATAATAAGATTTAATTGTCTTAACATTCCCCCACTATATTTCTTTGCTTTTCTATTACTAGCTTCTGACAAGCCTAATAAATCCAGGAATCCCTTCATTCTTTTGTTTATTTCCTCTTTTTTCACGAGGTATAAGTTCCCGAAAAGTTCGATATTTTCCTTAGCATTAAGATATTGATAAATCGCCGCTTGTTGAGGGCACACACCAATTAGTTCTTTGATTTTGCTAAGGTCTTTCTTAACATCATAACCTCCTACAAAGGCGTCCCCTTCGGTTTGGTTTATCAAGCCACACAAGATATTTATTATAGTCGTTTTTCCCGCTCCGTTTGGTCCTAAAAGACCAAAAATCTCGCCCTTGTTTATTGAAAACGATATTCCATCGACAGCCTTAACTTCCTTAATGATTTTTTTGCCCGTGTAAGTCTTTCTCAAATCCTTGACTTCAATAGCGTTCGGATTAGCGGAACCAAATATTAATTCATTGCTGGTATTGTCTATATTTTCTGATTTTGACATTATTTTAGTATCTTACTTGATTTTATTTAAAATCAATCCTTGACTTCAATAGCGTTCGGATTAGCGGAACCAAATATATATTTTCTGATTTTGACATTATTTTAGTATCTTACTTGATTTTATTTAAAATTTAACATCATATAATATAAAGAATAATAATTTATCATCAAAATTCTAAAGGTTTAGAATAGGAAAATACTTAGGAATATTTTCAAATTACACTATTTTACACTGAAATGGATATGAATTAATACCAAAAATATCAAATTTTTCTCTGCTTGGTTGAGATTTGGGAAAATAGTTTGTTCTAATTTTTTCATTTTGTTCTAAGTAATTCATCACCACAACAATCATGATGATTGCCATGGAATGCATCCCGTGGAATAACTTAATGTAATTTTGATTAACTTGTATTAAAACAGCAGAAAAAGAAAAAAAAAGGTATTATTATTTATAATATAAAGATTTATTACTTAAACAGCAGTTAAAGCTTTAATTCCTAATCCTGTTGCGATTTTATCGCCCCAAGATGAATCCGCTTTATAAAAATATTTCAGCATTCGTTCCTGAATGGATTTTGGTACTGTTTTTAAACTATTAACAAGATTTTTTACTAACCGGTCCTGCTCATCAGAAGGCATCAGTCTATAGAGATTACCAGGTTGGATGAAATCTGCATCAACTCTTGGCTGATTATATCTATCTGCATCACCCGAAATTTTTAAGGGTGGTTCTTTAAATGCGGGATCTTCTTTGGGACCTCCAAAACTATTTGGTTCATAGACTACTGTGTCTCCTGCATTCCCATCAAATCTCATAAAACCATCCCTATGGTATGTATTAACTTGTGCTGCTTTTGGGCGATTAATAGGTAAACTCTGATAATTTACACCTAACCTATATCTATGAGCATCGGCATATGAGAATAGTCTCCCTTGAAGCATCTTATCTGGTGAAAATGAAATACCTGGTACACGATTAGAGGGATCGAAAGCAGATTGCTCGGTTTCAGCAAAATAATTTTCTGGATTTTTATTTAGTTCCATAATTCCCACTTTAATTAATGGATAATCCTTATGAGGCCATACTTTAGTAAGGTCAAAAGGATTCCACTCATACGTCTCAGCTTCGAGCTCTGGCATGATTTGTACTGATAATTCCCATTTAGGAAAGTCACCTTTTTCAATTCTTTCGAAAAGATCACGAGTTCCCCAATCTGGATCTTTACCCGCAATCTCATCAGCCTCAGCTTGCATGAAACACTTTATTCCTTGCATAGTTTTAAAATGAAACTTAACCCAGAATCTTTCGTTATTTGCATTGATAAAACTATAAGTATGACTACCATAACCATTCATATGGGGAAACCCTCGAGGGATACCACGATCAGAAAATAGGATAGTTATTTGATGCAAAGCCTCAGGAACTAGAGACCAGAAATCCCACCACATTGTTTGAGATCGAAGGTTTGATTTTGGCATACGCTTCTGTGTATGGATGAAATCACTGAATTTTAAGGGATCTCTAACAAAAAATACGGGTGTATTATTCCCTACTAAATCCCAATTTCCTTCTTCTGTATAAAACTTTATTGCAAAACCTCTAACATCTCTAACTGTATCAGCTGAACCCCTTTCACCTGCGACAGTTGAGAATCGGACAAATAGATCAGTTTTTTTCCCAACTTCAGAGAATATTTTAGCTTTTGTGTATTTTGTAATATCATTTGTAACAGTTAAAGTACCATAAGCTCCAGCTCCTTTCGCGTGTACTACTCGCTCAGGTATTCGTTCTCTAGCAAATGTAGCTAATTTCTCAAGTAAATGTACATCTTGCATGAGAACAGGGCCTCTCTCACCTGCTGTTTCAGAATTTTGGTTATCTGAGACAGGTGATCCGCCAGCAGTAGTTAGTATTTTTTCTTTTTTTTCATCAACCATTTTTATTTAATCAACTCTTACTTTTTTATAGATTCAATTTTCATCTTTTTTTTGATTTTATTTAAGTATTTTTCTTTTAACTTATATTATTAGTTAATTAAGAATTATTCCTAATTAGGAATAAATACTAAACAGTAACTATTATTAAAAAAGGTTATATTTTTATTATAAAAGTAATTTTAATGACTTGACCTTTTATGCTTAAGGGTTCATAAAGCAGTGATATGGATGGATGATCAAGAATTAATTAACATTTTTAGAGAAAATAGATTAAAAGTTACTACACAGCGTTTAGCAATATGCAAATTTATAGTTTCAAGAGCAGATCATCCTTCTGCTGATCAAATTTACCACGCATTAAAAACTGATTATCCTACTATAAGCCTAGGAACAATATATAAGACTTTAGGTTTATTAGAAGAGCTAGGATTAATACAGAAATTGAGATTTAATGAGAGTAGTATAAGATATGATCCTGACATGGAACTCCATATAAATATGGTATGTTCCAAATGTGGAAAAATATATGATTACAAAGCTGATAATGTAAAAAAAATGTGGGATTCAATCATATTAGATCTAGGATTTAAACCAAAAAGACAACGTATTGATATATATTATGAATGTGATGACTGCAAAGAAATCGAATCGTAATAATTAATGAACTGTATCAATCTTATGAATAAAATTACGGAAAATAAGCAATTTACTCAGGAAAGTGAGATAGATAAGACGAAGAAATGGGTAAAACGCATAATTTTTTTAGGAGGTTTTATTTCACTTATTTTAGGAATAATAGGTATTGTTTTACCAATACTTCCCACAACACCTTTTTTGCTACTTGCTTCTGCAGCTTTCGCTAAATCGTCAGAGAAATTTCATAGATGGCTATTAAATAATAAAATTCTTGGAGCATATATTAAAAATTATCGAGAAGGTAAAGGTCTATCACTGAAAATAAAATTAATTACAGTATCATTTTTATGGATAACGATTATAATTTCAATTTTGTTTTTATTGAAATTATTTTGGGTGCAAGTTGTGTTAATCTTCATCGCTATAGCAGTTTCTATTCATATCTCCTTAATTAAGCCAAAAAAATTAGAAGAAAATGAGCAGATTAATGAAAACCATCAATAAGTTATGTAATATTGTAGGTATGCGATGATTGTAAATAAAATGAAGATCGAACATATTGGATAGAATATAAGTAAAAATTAGATTAGCCTATAATATACAAAGAGAATTTTACCTTAATTACCAACATTTATAAAATAAAACGTTATTTTGCCCCAAATGTGGAACGAGAAATCCAATAGCTACTATGAAAGATAAAGAAAGTAATAATACTATTAATCTTTTAGAAGCGAA
>JAHQWI010000030.1 GCA_029856085.1 Promethearchaeia archaeon
ATATTATTGCTACTATTCCAAAAATAACTCCACCACAAAATAAACCAAGAATTCCACATGCCAAAGCTGCTGTACCATAATTTTTTTCTCCCCCCATAGAGTACGACCTTTGATAAGGACGTGTTTGATATTGTTGTGGCTGTGGTTGTGGTTGCGGTTGTGCCACCGGTCGAGGCTGAGGCACATTTACTTCTTTAAGAACTTTGCCACAATTAGGACATGCATTCCAAGATTCTTCAATTTCCCCTCCGCATTCCATACAGTATGGTGACATGATATTATTTAATAATCTCAATAATATAAGTATTTCATTTTTCTATAATTTAAAGAGAAATATCTTTACGCAATCTTTTAATGCTCTTGTAATAGATTAATAGTATTTAAACTCGCTTTGAAACAAGGAATATTATATATTCGTACCCAGCTCTAAAGTTTGGTCTCTAAATTGGGAGTTACTGCTAATTTTACAATTTGGAGCGACTATAGACCTTTCTAAAACGACATTTTCACCAATTTCACAATCATTACATATTATACTTTCTGTAATAATACAACCTGCTCCAATCTTTATATTATCCCATATGACACTTTTTTCAATCATAGTATCTTCCCCAATAATGACATTTTGTCCTATTGAGGTGAGTTCCTTTATTTTCACACGATTTTCTAATTGAACAAATTCTCCAAAACAAGCTGGTTTATCGATTATTATATTTTGTCCCGCATTAATAACACCCATTACATAAACTTCGTCATATTCTACACCATTAGGCAAAATCGGCCATGCATGTTTTCGAAGCAAGTCCCAATTTAACCATAAATATGTAGTAGAATTTCCAGCGTCCATCCAGTAATAATTTCTGACAAATCCATATAAATCATACTGGTTTTCAAGGAGATAAGGAAAAACTTCACTCCCAAAATCCATTAACTCTGTTTCCTGAAGAATATTACCTATATCCTTATCAAAGCAATAAATTCCTGTATTTATTATATTAGTGTGAAGAAAGAGATCAGCCCTTTGAGCCATACTTGACACATATAATTCCATAGGCGCGGGTTTTTCTAAAAAAAGATAAATTTTACGATTCTTATCTAAGAGAACTACACCATATTGAGAAGTGTGACTTTCAACTGTTTTCATTGAAATTGTGGCTAATCCTTTTTTTTCTGAGTGAAAAGTCATAAATTCTTTCATTGGAAGGTTTGTGACAATATCAGCCATACTGACAACAACTTTTTCAGAATCAACACGATCTGTCAATAATCGATACGCATCAGCTGTACCTTTGCTATCTTGTATTTCACATTCTAACTCGACATCTCCTAATTTATCAGGAGTCCAGGTTTTTTCTATATACTTCTTTAGAATTTCTCCTTGATACGCTAAAGCAAGCACGATATGCTTTATATCTGCATATACTAAATGTGCAATAGCATAATCAACCATAGGAACATTAGTAACTTTTACCAAAGGTTTTGGAATTAAAGAGGTCAAAGGCATTAATCTTTTACCCTTACCACCAGCTAATATTATTGCAGACCATTCACGAGTCATTTTAAGCTAATTTTTAACTTGAGGAAGAAAAAACATGAATTCATCAAGAAAACACATTATATATAACATATTCAATAGATATAAATCTAATTTTATTTGATATAAAAAAGTTATTAATTTAGATAATAATAAGCTAATCAGCTAATCATTTAGAATACTTTTCCAATGATTCTCTTATTTCTTTTGCTGCGATATGAGGTGATTTTCTTGCTACTCTCATGTCTTCAGCCATTTCAAGCCCTCCAATCGTTTCATGAGGAATTATGTCCGCAAACAAATGAAAATTCGCATCATAACCATATGGACAACAATTAAATAAAATATTACGATTTTGATCAATTTCTATGTCATTCAATGCTTGAAAAATGATTTTTAGAGAATGTGCCAAATCTTCAAACTGGTTAATCTTCAGTTGTGAAAACCTCCTAATATGCTCAATTGGATGGAATCGAATATGATAATTCCTTACTGGACTACCAGTGTTATAAAAGGTCCAGAATTCAGATTTCAGAATTATTCTATCTGAATCTCCGTGTGTTGTTTGGCAAAGATGGCAATTATCCCCCATTTCCTTGAATGCTTCAAGATATCCTTCTAATCGACTACCATGACCGTCCATATTTAAATCTATATAAGTCTGACTATGAATACGAGGTTGAGAGCCACCGGCCTTCCTTCCTATGTTAAAAAATGGCATTACTGGGATATCATAATAGTCCTTATCAATAGCTTCTTCAATACAATAAAGGATAGCAGCTTTCATAGAAAGGAAAATTCCGGTTAAAGCCTCCTCAGGGATTAAATTAAAACATAAAGAAGGGTAAAAATGTCTTGAGATTGTTACTAAATTAATTCCTCTCGAAAGCTTCAAATGAGGAGGTAAATTTTCTTTTACATACTTTTCGATATCAGGATCTACTATTCGTGCCATTGAAGGATACCTGTTAATTAAAGTGAGCGCTTTATTTGCCTCTGGTATCCTTTCAATCCGATGTGGTTTCTCTGAAAAAGGCTTGTCTCTCCTAATTTCATCCTGAGTAATTATCATCGTATATCCATCACCAAGTGCTATTCCCCCATCGTCATATACTTGTTTTCCTTCTATAACAGAAGAAAATACGTCCTTATGTTTATTTAAAATTTCCTTTGAACAATCATAGAATTCTTTTTCTTCTTCTATTGTCTTGAAACCTTTAGGCCTTTTACCCCGAATTGGAGATATATAAGAATAATGGCCATAATATCTTGCCCGCTCACTTCGAAGACCAAAATCCTCTGAAGTAATCTTTACTGTAGAAAGCGGATCCCATCGTTTAATTGGAACTTCATAAATATCCTTAAAATTCTCTGTGTTGATTATGCCCCACTCCATGAATTTTGGTTTGTATTCTTCATTATCAGATTTTCTATCAGAAATGAAAATTACCTCCTTTTTTGATTCAAATTGAATATTTTCTTAGAGATCAATAATATTATGTTATTTATTTCATACTTAAATAACTAATTACTCATGGTAACAATTATTTTCTCATAACTATATCTTGCTTTCGCAATATTAAAAAGCTAGGCAGAGAAGTTTCAAACTTAAACTGAACTGTTATATTAATGAAGTAAAACTAAAAAAAAGAAAATGAGGAAGGGTTGGTCCCTTCTAACCTAAAAATCCATTTAAATATTAGTATTCGAGCCTCTTAACTATCTTGTAAGTTTTAAATTCTCGAACAGGTTCATTATTTTCATCCATTTTTTCAATAGGT
This sequence comes from Promethearchaeia archaeon, assembly GCA_029856085.1. Classification (GTDB taxonomy): domain Archaea; phylum Asgardarchaeota; class Lokiarchaeia; order Sigyniarchaeales; family SOKP01; genus Loki-b32. Next base: position 3,316 of record JAHQWI010000030.1, read on the forward strand.
ACACGTACATAGTTCTTATCGTCGATTTTCTCAACCTCGACTTCTTTATATTTTATTATTTCATTCGCTCTTTTTAATTCTTTTATTAAAAAATCACGTACCGCACAACGGATTAATTCAGATCGTGAAGGATATAATCCATCCTCTCCTATCAACCTCTTAATGCTCTCTAGATAAGTTTCAGGTATATTAACAGTAACAATTTTCATACAATTTCTCCTCATTCAAAATCGAAATTCGGCATACTGACTAAAGCCTTTTATAAATTACTCGCCTTAAACCACAATTTCTTTTATAAGATCAAAGATGATATGATAATATATAAACATTTTTTTTTACCGCATTAATATATTTAAAGCAATACTATTTTGTCATGTTTTTACTATTCCAAAATGTTTATTAACACATTAATTTTTAAAACATTGCTGTACTCCTCAAATTTAAGGATGTTTTTGGGGTTTATATTTTGGTTAAAAAATGTTTAATTTACTTCATTGTTTTTTTGAAAAATTTTAATTAAGATTTGAACTTAAATTAAAATCTTTAATTTATTTAAATAATCCTAAACAAAATCTCAATTAAAATAATCAATTATTTAAGTAAAAAATATTAAATAAGACTCTACCCTTTCAAATAATTATGAAGAAGAAAGGTGTAGTAATTCTTATAATATCTGTTATAGTTATCGGTATATCGGGATATTTCATCATCCCCAAACTTTTAGAAGGAGACTTATTTGGTGATGAATTCTTTGATCCAGGTACAAGATATGATTGGGATCGTTTAGATTATATGGATGTGATTTTTGAGAATGAATCAGATATCTATACTGTGAATGGTGCGTGGTCTACTACAAAAAGTTGCCCTTGGGTAAGGGCTCATCTTGGATTTGATTTTGCTTTAGTTAACAACTCAAAAGTTCTCGCTGCTGCTCCAGGGCAAGTTAGCCACATTCGATTAATGGATTGGGGCAATGAAACAGAAAATAGGTATATGATAGGAGTGAGTATTAGATTTAATGACAGCGTTTATGTAAATTATGGATTCGAGCCTTGGACTATTGATATCAATGATCACGAACATCAACAAAGATTAATTAATGTAAGCATAGGAGATTGGGTTGAGACTGGTCAAGAAATAGGTAGGTTCTTACAGATCGGTCATGGAGCACACATTCACTTTGATGTTATAGAAGATGATGTAAGAACTCGACTTGATCTCTATTATTCTTCAGCCGGTTATGATCGAATGATGGATTTAGTGCATATCTGGCATCCTGAATGGCCATACTTGTGCTATGATGAAAATACACCATTAGATTATGTGAATACGACTTTTAGTTCAATATTAAATATAAACAATGTTACAAAAGGTTATTCGAATACTACTGATTGTCCATGGGGTTCTATACACTTGGGATTTGATTTTTATTTTAAGGATAACAATAGGATATACTCAGCAGCGCCCGGGCTTGTTAAATCAATCAACGTAATAGATCGTGGATCTGGGAGTGATCAATATGCGATTAATATAACAATACAATTTAATGATGAAATTCAATGTGAATATATATTTGAGCTATGGACCAGTAATATTAATGATGTAAATGCTCAAATGTCAGATATTTTTATTACTGAAGGAGAATGGATAATGTTAGGATGGGGTATAGGTGATTTCAATCAAGTTAACATAGATTCCCATGTACATTTTGCTATAAGGGAAAAGGGTGAATATCCTCCCCTTACCAAATATTTCTCTACAACAGCATCAAATATTATGTTGAATTTAGTAAAAACATTTAATTCTTCATGGAATTTTTGGTGTTATACGGGACAACCATGACCATAAATATCTGAAATTAAATCTTAATTTTTTTAATATTCTTCATCTAGATTTACAACATTAAGAAAATCATTTCGTCCTTGAGCCATCCGCTTTATATTTTCGATTACTTCATCCCATCTTAATAAATCATTGAAAGGAGAATATCCCCTATGAGGGGAGAGTATTATGTTATCAAGAGAATGAAAGGGAAAGTGAAAGGGAAATTTTCTACCTTTTTCATCACTCTTAGGTGTATAATCATACCATACGTCAATGGCAGCGCCAGTAATAATTTTATTTTTTAAGGAAACGTAAAGGCTCTCTTCATCTATAATATCTCCACGAGCAATATTGACTACTAACCCCTCCTTTCCTAGAAACTCTAACTCTTTTCTCTTAATTAATTTTCTCGTCATTGATGTCAATGGAACCCCAATGAATAAAATGTCAATATCCTTTAGAAATTCATGAAGCTGAGGTAATTCATATTTATTTACTTCCGTCGGTAAAGGGGATAGTTGCTTCTTCCAGTGTTTTCTTAAAATTGAAAATTCAATGTCAAATCCACTTAAAAATCGATGAATTTTCTGATTAATTGCGCCATATCCAAGAAATCCTACTCTTTTGAATCGCAATGGAATAGATATTGCATCATTATCTCCAGTTCTCCATTTTCCCTCACACATCCATTCATGGTGGGGGATAGTTTTATTCATTAGAGTTAATAAAAGAGCCACAGCATGTTGAGCAACAAAATAGGAATTTCCATGTCCATTAATAAGCAAAATTTCTCTTTCTTCATTTACTTCTCTAAACAAGTCTAACAAATGTTGAACTCCTGCTCCTGGGTTCACAAATAATTTCGCTTTAACAGCATTAGACAATATTTCTTTTGATGGGCGCCACCCTATTAAGATATCAGCATTTGAGATTAGATCTGATAGATCTTTATCTGAGGTTTTAGTTCGAAACACAAGATTTACATTCTTAAAATCTTGTAATTTTTCTGAGATGTATATTCTTGCTGGATCGGGTATGGATGATATAAAGCAAACAGAAATATTCTTTACTTGCTGACTTAAAAGATTATTTGATTTCTTCATAATTTTACGCCTAATTAATTAAGTTTTTAGGAGAGAAAAATAATTTTTTCTTAACTTTCGATAAATAAGGGATTCAAATAAATTTTTATATGCATTCCGTTGCTATATTTATAAATACCTATTATACAAAATTATAAAGATATTAAAGGTAAAAGAAGTGTCAGAACAGAAACTTTTTCAAGTGTTCCAAAATAAGCTGGAATTTGATCCCGCGGATTACTTAGTATCTAGTGAAGAACATGAACTTACAGATTTTCAGAAAAAAGTTATTGAAAATGCAACTGCGCTAATGAAAGACAATATTATTGGCGAAATTAAATCATTCGGGGGTAACTTAAAGGTCAATGAGGAAAAATTTAAAGAACTTGAAAATAGAGCAAATGAAGAATTAGAGAACGAGCAATACGATGATTTAAAGAAGGAATTGAAGAGTTACGTTAAAAAATTACGGGAACTAATTGAAAAGACATGTGTCGCGATAATACCTGTAAAAGAAATGCCTTGGGTAGATGTTTTGTTTCGAACAGTCCCTCGTATAGTTTTTGATAAGAAAGTAGAGTTTTTAGATAATGCTATTGCATATTACGGGGAAATTAAGTGTGTTATCTCACGTTCCACTGTCTTTGGTAAAATGAAGGATGAAAAACCCTTATTTGCTCCAATAATGGGGACTGTTGATTTAGGTGGTTATAAACTCGATGGGGCTCAAAAAGGCCCTAAGTCTCAAATTTATTCTTATGTAGGTGCGATAATTGATTCCTTTGATTCCAAATTAACAAGAAATCATCTTGCGAAATATCATGAAGCTTATCAAAGACACGGGGATCCTATTTGTGATTTTTTAATGAAGGATAATGAACTAATGAATTCAATGGAAAGAATCACTTCCGGTATTGAGTCAAATAGACTTTCTTCGGATATTGCAGTCTTCAGTATAGCAATACCTCAAAATGCTGATAAAACTACTTTATTAGTAGTTGTTGACGAAGGGAAAGATTCAAACCAACTTTCAAGATGTTTTGAAGCTTTATTAAGATTTTCTGCTGAAAGTTGTAATGTCCCTTCTACTGGTACACCTACTCAACAACCACAAGCACCAGGACAACCTCAATCCCAACAACCTGGCACCGTGAGAACTCCAGGTGGTCAGGAACTTAAAGTGTGGTCTGCTGAAGAACTTGCATCAGAGGCTCAAAAGAGAATGGAATCTCAACCAGATGTACCTGAATGGACAGAAGAGGAATTAAATAAATTTTCTAGCGAACGTGGAACCGGTTTACCTGAGGGTATGGAAGTTTGGACTGAAGAAGATTTACAAGAATTAGCTAGTAAAAGGCAGGGAGGTTTAGATATTCCTGAATGGGAGCCTGATAAAGATTTGAAAGAATGTGTAAAATGCGGATATGCATTAAGACCTGGATGGAGTAAATGTCCTCATTGTGAAACACCTGTGGGTGCTAAAATTGAACCTGAACCAAGTGAGAAGCCGAGTTCAGACCAAAGTGAAGAATCAGAATCAGAGGATGAACCTGACGAGATCAAAGAAGAAATATCTGAAGAAATATCTGAAGAAGAACCTGAAGAAAAAAAGGAAGAGTAATCACTATTATTTTTTTCTCGAATTTTTATAATTTTGTTCATTTATAAATAACAAAAGAGTTATTATCTTTTATAAGTTAAACCGAAAACTTTAAAAGTGTACAAAGTCTGCAAGATTCCAAACTTTTTTTAAATAGCTTTTATTTTCAACCTTATAGGAATTAAGAATTTCGGAAATTTAATTGCTACACAATATCTTTTTATTTAAGGGTAAGAAAGATTTGGAGGATCTTAATATTTATTGTTACCCTAAAGAAATTATTAATGTAAACAATAAACTACTTGTTAATAATATCATAAAAGGGCATGATCAAGGAAAAATAAATGATAGAAAAGAATCACTTTCTAGCTGTAAAAATTTAAATCATTATAAAATTGATAAACCAGTTGCCCTATATATTAATGATTACAATATCTACACTTCTTGTATTGATGAGGATATTATCATAGGTTTAATCTTTGAAGATGATGATAACCCTTACGATTATAAAGAAATTTTTGAAGAATTATTGTATGAATTACTGAACAACGGCAATGGATATTCGTTCGAGGAAGAGATGGAAATAGATAATTTATTAATCTCAATGTTCATTGATCTCCGAAGATATGGAGATGAAGTTGTAGAAAGAACTCCAGAAATAGAATTTTATTACCAGAAAGAGGCATTTTTTAAGGTATTCCTATTTGGAATTGATGAAGTTGGAAAAACAAGTTTTGTACGAAAGTTAAAAACTGGAGAATTCAATGATAATTATTTCACTCCAACAAGAAAGTTTAATATAGAATATATTCAAGCCGAGGATAAAGGATTACTGGCTGTATGGGACATGCCTGGTCAAAAAATTTTTAGATCAAAATGGCTTAAAGGTTTACAAGACTCTAATATACTTGTTTACATGATAGATATTGCAAATCAGAGAAGATTTGAAGAATCAAAAAAAGAATTATGGAAAATCTTGAATAATAATGAATTGAATGGCATTCCATTATTGATCCTGGGAAATAAAAGTGACATAGTCAAATATTCAGATGAAAATTATGAGACTCAACTTCAGAATTTAAAGGAAGAAGTTATTGATTATTTTGATTTTGAAAAAGTAAAGAATAGGAATTGGAAATTCATTTTTACCTCAGTGAAAACCAATCATAACATTGAAAAAACAGTTCAAACGATCTTCGAATTGTTATAAACTTAATAGCATATCAAAAAAGAAAGCTCTCTATTACAGTAAATTTTAAACAAAAATCATTTAATCATTAAATTTAAATATCTAGGCATTTAAATTTCTATTATAAGAAATAACATCTTTATAAAGAATTATTAATCCTACGTGTATGTTGAATTAGGGGAAACTTATGTCGAAAAGGCTGAAAAAAGAGTTAAATGTAAATGTAGATGAGAAAGAGGGACACTTGTTTTTTGGAGATAAAAAGAAAGATTTGAAATTATTAATGCTACGACCTATTGATTTAATCGAGTTTACTGAATTTGCTGGCACAAATGCTGATGATATACTTATCTGGGTTGGTAAGTCATTAGGAAGAAGTTTTATGGAAAAGTTTTTCTACAGTAAAGACTGGGCGAGTGAGACTATGGCAACTAGAAAAGGAGTACTTCTAGGATCACTTGAAGCCTTAGAACTTATGGGATATGGACAAATAATAGGCAAATTTAGAAAAGATCATATCTTAATCGAAGTGGAAGATTCGATTGCATGTGAGGAAACTGAAAACATTATGGCAAAAAATCTTTGCCTATTATATCTAGGAATCTTCAGCGGATTATTTGATATTTTACAGATGGATGTTGATGGAGAAGAAATTGGATGCGCTTTATTAGACAAAGAAAAATGTACCTTTAAATTTGATATTATCGGTGGAGAAATGGAAGCTGGTTTAATTGATGAAGAATCTGAAGAAAATGTTTCTGAGTTTTTATCTACTCTTTAAGCATAGACGGTGTTTCTAAATTTATTTCTCTTGAAACCCATTCTATTATTTTAACTAATGATTTATAAGCATCTAAGGTTTGGAAAAGAACCAGGATGTTCTATTGAAATATCGTTATTATAAGATTGAGTAAAATATGTGAGAACCAAAAGATTCACAACTAGCCCTGTAATCCACAAGAATTTAAATCATAATACATAAAATAACCTATTAATATAGAGAATAAAAAAATAACAATTCGGAGAAAATAGAAAATGGGAAAAAAAGAAGACGGTCAAGAGAACTCAGTCTTCGTAGGCCGTCGTCCTACGATGAATTATGTAATGGCAGTGATGATGATCTTGAATAAAGGAGAAGATTGTACTGTAAAGGCTCGCGGCAGAGCGATTTCTCACGCCGTCGATATTTGTGAGATTTTAAAAAATCGCTTTTTGAAAGGAACGGAATATAAAGAGATTCGCATTTCTACGGAGCAACTTAAGAGCGAGGATG
>JAHQWI010000031.1 GCA_029856085.1 Promethearchaeia archaeon
ATTTTATGATGGAAAACAATCTCAAATTACTTATTAGATCTCACGAATGCTTCCCAGAAGGATATAGGTGGTTTTTTCATAACCATTTGTTATCGATATTCTCAAGTGCCAATTATCGAGGGATGTTTGCTCCATCCCCCGCATCTTATGCAATAATTAAAAATGATGAAATAATTCCAAAACTATTAGAATTATAATCCTATTTTAAACCGATGGTATTGTCAGATATGTTACGAATTTAATCGTAAAGGACATGAGGACTTATATCCCTAAATTAGGTAATCTGTGAGGCGTCTGGCTTTATGAAGAGAAGATTGTTACCACGAATGAATATCTCGTTGTATTTCGCAACAGGCGTTCCTTCAAGCATTTCTGTGGCATCACAAAGTATCATGTTCATGTAAGCGTCGATCTCCTTTAATAATCCTTTATATTCTGTACCATCTTTTAATCTAAGCAAAATAATGCTGTTTTGCGCAGCTTGTAATATGGAGAGAGGGTTTTTTGACCTCTGCTGACTGTTATCCCTATAAGACATTATAAACCTTTTTTTTAACAAAAATTTTAATTATATTTATTGAAAAGATAATTTAAAGATAGATTTTTTTCAATTAAAACCTTTTTATCGATATTAAAAATAGAAAGATTAAAGTTCTTTGGTTTTATTATTGAAAAGACATTTTATATCCTCAAATAAGAAGAAAAAGATTATTGAAAGTTATAACTTATCAGCATATTTTTATGACAAAAGATACAAGCAAATCCAAGAAAAAAAATACAATAAAGTACTGAATAATTATCAATTAAAAGAGAAAAAAGTTTTAGATGTTGGCTGTGGTACAGGACTTTTAATTGAATTTATATTAAACAGCGAAATTTATAGCGAGAATTTAAAATGTAATTTTGTAGCAATAGATATATCATGGAACATGCTGTTAGAATTTAAGTCAAAACTATTTAGGTTAAAAGATAAAGCTAATATATCTTTAATGTTATCAGACATAGAAAACTTGCCTTTTCGAGATAATATTTTTAATCTAATTTTTTCATTTACATCCTTTCAAAATCTACCAGGAACTTATGAAGGAATTCAAGAATTATTTAGAGTAGCTTCAATAAGCAATGATTTGAAATTCTCAATCTTAAAGAAGAAACTAGAGTTAGACGCTTTAATTGATTTTTTAAAGCCGAATGTTAAGGATCTTGAGATATTTAACGAGGAATTTTTAGAAGATATTATAATACAAGGTAAAATATCAAAGGAATAATTTTGACTTTATCTATATCATTACTTAGAAAAACTGGTTATGATTTCATTAACATTGCTCTCAATATTGAATTTCTTTTGAAAAAAATTGCAGATGTTAATGATATCTCTTTCTAAAAGTGTATTGGCATTGGGATGATCACTTGGAACCCATTGTAGCCAATCAATAATCAAAATATTTCCTCTCTCACTCAAGACAATGTTAAATTCACCTAAATCTCCGTGAATCATATGCGCCTTTTGATAAATGATTTTAATTTGCTTAATAATTCGTCTAAAAATTTTTAATGGGTTTTTAATTCGTTTGTAATAAACTAATTCCTTACCCCTTAAATATGACATAACAATAACATGTCGATTATATGCAATTGGTTTAGGAGTATTTAATTTTAATTTAAAGATTTTTGTCAATGCCTCAAACTCCTTTTTAGCAGCAAGCCGATTTACATAAAGCCACGAAAGGTGCCCTCTATCACCTATGATGTCTCTGTACATTTTAATGTTTCTAAAACTCGTACGACCCATACGATAAATTTTTAAAGCATAGATTTTTCCATTATCATCCATACAACTATATACATCAGATTCTTTTCCTTTTCCAATTAAAGGTCCGAGTTGGCTAATCACATTTTTTTCTACTAAAGTGTGTAGAGCAAGCAAATCATATGCTTTTGAATTAAGATTGTAAGCAATTTCATATTTTGAAGTGTTTCTTATTATTAAATCAAATTTATGAACTTTATTCAAGCGAAATAGTGTTTCTTCCATCTTGTATCTTGAATAAAATTTTATATTACTAATTGTAACATATTCTGATCTTTTCATTCCAATCTCAATTGCCATGAGGATTCTAAAATCCTCTTTTTCCAAACTCTTGAGAAGTTTTGCGGCTTCCAAATTACTTCAGCTAAAAAACAAATTTTCGGTATGTTTTCAGAAATGATATTAATTTAAATGTATTTGGGATTTCAAAAATTAAAATTGAGATTAAGTTTACTATAATAAAGTACAAAATATCATTTCTTGAGATTAAATAATTAGTTAAGGTTGATCCTTCTTGAAATAGAAATAAATAAATGTCAAAATTTAAATATATAAATAATCCAACACAAATTAATAACCCAACAATAGAAAAAACAATTACCTGATTTTCAAATTCAATAATTCCAATAACCAAATTAATGATAAAGCAAATTAAAGTTATAAGTGTTAAAATTTCCGAGTAGTATATCCATAATCGGAAGGTATTATTATTTACTTCATAATTTCCATTAGAAATCGTCCATAGTAAGGAGGAACTCAAATTTAATAAAGAAACGATTGGTAAAATAATTGCACATAATAAAAAAATAAAATAAATCCGTATAGTAATAAATCTATTAAATAGTAAAATCCCTCTCCTCTCTTTCTTAGCTGTTTCTAACATGGAATCAAGCTTCTCTTGAACTTGGATTGGGAAATTTTTTGTTACCATCATAAATTGGAGGTTTAAATCAGGGAAATTAGAAACTAGTTCTTTTAATTGTTTATATCCCTTCTTAAACCTTTTTTTACTTGTTTTTAAACCCCTCCATAAATATATAATTTCTTCTTCATCATCCAATAATACACAAATATCTTCTGATAATAATTGGTGTTTCTCTTCTACCCATTTAGATTTAGAATCGTCAAATAAAAAAGTTCTCAGCATATAGTATCTAATTAACTTAACTAAAGTTAGTTTTTATTTTTTTCCATAACAAAATAACAAGAAAAAAGAATTCAAAAATAGGAAATGCTCAAATTATGCCAAAAAAGTTAGCGACTTTCAAGCCTACTCTTTATTTCTTTCCAAGTATTATCAATATATTTTTCATAAGTTTTTGCTATCTTTTCATCGATTGATTTAAATCTTTTTTGAGCTTTCAAATAATCTGTTATTGGTTTTCTTTTCGAGGAGTCTAAATACCTTTTACTTGAATTAGACAGCTCAAACTTTCCATCAAGAACCTCGTAAAGAGGCCAAAATCCTGTTTCATTTGCTAGCCTACCGATTAACATTGTATCTTTTGGGTTATATCCCCAACCAGGAGGACAAGGTGATAATATATGAATATATTTTGGGCCCTTTATATCCTTTGCTCGTTTAAATTTTTCATATAAATCAAGTGGGTATGCGGCATTGGCAGTAGCAACATATGGAATCCCGTGAGCTTCTAAAATTTTGGGCATATTTTTTTTATGAACTGATTTTCCTTCTGGTGTTGTTGTTGTTTGGACACCTAGTGGCGTTGATCCACTTCTTTGGACTCCTGTATTCATATAAGCTTCATTATCATAGCAGGCATAAATAAAATTTGTGTCTCTTTCTGCAGCACCACTTAGAGCCTGTATTCCAATATCAACCGTTCCGCCGTCTCCTGCAAAAGCAAGGACAGTAATTTCATCTGCTAAGCCTTTATCCTCTAATGATGCTAAGATACCAGATGCAGATGCAGCTGTAGTTGCGAATGGAGTATGGTAAACAGAAATCTTCGTAGTACAAAAACCTTGCATTCCATGCAGAACGGTTAAACAAGAAGCGGGAACAGTTACGATTGTATTAGGACCAAGAGCTTTTAGTGCGATCCTATATATTAACGCCATAGCACAACCCGCACATGCACGTGTGCCAGGAAAAATATATTCTTCCTCAGGAATATCCATTACATTTACCATTATCTCTCAACCTCCTTTAAAATAAGTTTCTTCATCATAATCCTCCAATTCTTCTAATCTCAATCCTAAAAAGTCTGTTTTATTTGTAAAGATCCCCTTTTTAAATTCATCCAAAGCTTTATAAATCCCGGTAATTATGTGTTCTGTCTTAACATCTCTTCCACCTAATCCAACAATAAATCCTTTGATATTTGGTCGACTTTTCAATCCATAAAGGGCTGCTTTTAATTCATATGATAAAGTACCTTCATATCCATACCCAATATCCCTATCAAATACTATAATATTTTCTTTATCCTTGAAAAATTCTCTTAGTTCCTCTGCAGGATAGGGACGAAATAATTTCAGACTCATTAAGCCAACTTTGAGACCTTCAGCTCTAAGTTTTTCTATAGCAACTCTAGATTGTGATGCTACTGATCCCATCCCAAAGATTATAGTATCGGCGTCATCTGTTTGAATTGCTTTATATATACCATTTCCATAAGATCTACCAAATTTTTTAGCAAAATCATCATGAACTTCTTTAATGATATTAATTGAATTCTCTAATGCTTTTTGCAAAGCATATCTATATTCATAATATCCTGGAGCGACACCCTCATCTCGCTTTACAACTTGAGGCGTGGTTACCGGATCAATTCCTTTAACAGTAGAAATGTCAGACAAATTAATATGATGATTGAGAGGGGGTAAGAATTTATCTATTAACTCTTGTATTTCTAACTTTACTGGCATTGCAGTGTGAGAAAGAACATAACCGTCGTAAGCACAGGCTACAGGTAGGAGAATCCTTGAATCCTCTGCAATCTTAAATGCTTGAAGGTTGGTATCATAGATTTCTTGATTATTCTCGCAAAACAATTGAATCCATCCAACATCTCTAATTGTTATAAAATCTTGATGGTCTGTCCAAACTGACCAAGGGGCTCCTAAGCTCCTAGTCGCTAAATTAAGAACTATTGGTAATCTATTCCCTGAAGCCCAAGGTAACATTTCATACATCAATTCTAAACCATGAGCAGAAGTTGCTGTACCTACTCTTGATCCCGTAACAGAGGCGGCACATAGAACAGCCATCGCACTATGTTCAGATTCAACTTTTACAAATCTTGCTTTTAGTTTACCTTCAGCTATAAATTCAGCAATTTTTTCAACTACTGGGCTTTGAGGTGTGATTGGATATGCAGAAACAACACCTACTTTTGCTTGTCTAAACGCGTGTGCAGCAGCGTGGTTCCCTGTCAAAATCATGATATTGTCATTGATTGCTGATTCTTCCTTTTCAGTAAGTGTCATTCTTTTTTCACCTCCTCCATTGATATTGCTTTAACAGGGCATTCTTCCATGCAGATACCACATCCTTTACAGTAATTAAAGTCTATTTGAGGTGGAATTGTTCTAGAGACTACGGCTTCTGGACAATATAGCCAGCAATTAAAACAACTAGGTTTTCCTGATTTAACGGGTATACACTTCTTTAAATCAATTATTGGTTTTTTTGAACTCCAAGTTCCTGTTTGACCTGCTTCCCCAATAACAGGTTTCTGAACTGAGCCTAATATTTTTTGATATTTTTTTTTCAAGTCTGTCATCTATTCATCAAAATTAATTTAAAATCAGATTCTTGTATAAAATCAAACGTAAGCAAATTTTTAATTCTTATTATTTATAAAAATAAAGAATGTTGGAGGATTTCGTTTAATTTAACAAGAATGATATGTAGAACATGAGAATAATTTGATATTACTTTTTTTTAAATTAAAAATAAATACTTATTATATCATTAGTCTAATAAGTAAAAGTTATACAGTTTCTTAATATTGTATAACCTTCCGAGTATTATGTTTCTTTTATTTAAGTATTAAAAAAAGGATGGATTTAGGGATTAACGTGGAAATCTCAAAAGAAAATTATTTATTATTATCCAATACCGTAAATGATTTAATCTGTATTGTAAATCTGAACCTAGAAATTGAATTTATAAATGAAAAAATCTATTTAAAGCTATTAGGATATTCAACTGAAGATTTAATTGGCAAGAACATTAGCCACTTCATCGATATTAAGGATTTGAATAAAATGCAAGAAATTCTTAAAAAGCTTGATTATGACGCCGAAAAAATAGTTGATATACAATACAACCATAAAGATGGTAATAAAGTATGGCTTGAAGTGAAGATCAAGTTATTAGAGGATAAGAAGAGAGGGAAAAGAGTCCTTTTAATTTCAAAAGACATCTCAGAAAAAAAACTAACTGAACTTACATTAAAAGGTACAGAAGAAAAATATCAAAGTATAATCAAAAACATTAAAGAAGGATATTATGAAGTTGATTTGAAAGGAAATTTTACGTATGCTAATAATGCTCTATGCAAATTTATTGGATATTCAAAAGATGAATTGTTAAAAGAAAATTATATCATAACTACTGAGGAGAAAACGCGTGATTTAGTTTTTAAAACCTTTAATAAGGTGTTTAAAACAGAAATTCAGCAGAATATTTTTCAGTTTCCAGTTATTAGAAGAAATGGAGAAAAAGCAGTTTTTGAAACCTCAGTATATTTAAAATATAATTCTAAAGGCAGGAAAATAGGTTTTTATGGTATAGTACGAGATATTACTGAGAGGAAAAAAGAAGAAGATTTAGAGGAGAAATTTAAGATTGAACTCACTCAAAAAGTTAGATTGAGAACAAAAGAATTGGAAGAATCCCAAGAAAAATACAGTAATCTTTTTCAACATTCAAATGATGGAATTTTTTTACATGATTTAGAAGGCAAAATAATAGATGTTAATCAAAAAGTATTAGATCATTTTGGATATCCAAAAGCAGAGATCTTATCTCTTAACATTACCCAACTACATCCAATAAGTGAACTTGTAGAATCAAAAAAAGCTTTTGAAGAAATTTCGAAAAAAGGTTTTGTAAGGTTTGAAATTAACTTTAAAAAGAAAAATGGGGAAGTATTTCCTGCTGAAGTATCCTCAAGTCTTTTTACTATAGGTGGAGAGTCCTTCATTCAAGGAGAAGTTCGTGATATAACAATTCGGAAACAGGCTGAACAAAACTTAAAAGTATCTGAAGAAAAATATCGAAATATGATTAATAATTTAGATTTAGGGTTTTATCAGGTAAGTTGGGAAGGTGATTTGTTAAATTACAATCCTGCATTTGGTTATTTGTTAGGTTTTGGACCTACAGAAGATCTATCTAAAATTAATGTAAAGCAGTTTTGGCAAAATCCGAGTGAGCGTGATATTTATTTAAAAAAATTAGAAGAAGAAAGATTTGTCAAGAATTATGTTGTACACTCACGAAAAAAGGATGGTCAAAACATTGTTTTACATCTAAACTCCCATTTAATTGATAGTCAACCAATTAAGATTCAAGGAGTAATATCAGATATTACTGAAAAATATGAATTGGAGCAAAAGGTAAAGGAATCTGAAAGTAGATATCGAAACCTATTTGAATCTGTGCCATTTGCAATAGCTCTAATTGATCAAAAAGGGAGAATAATCTATTGTAATCCTCCAACTGAAAAATTATTGGGATTTAGAATAGAAGAATTAATAGGCAATAAATTTAGAAATCTTGCGGCAATTCAGCCAGATTATTTACCTATGATGCTTGAACGATTTCAAAAATTGCTTAAAGGTGAAATTATACCGCCATTCGATGCAAAGTTTAATAAAAAGAATGGAGATCTAGTTTGGATTAATTATCAAACAACCTTAGTCAAATTAGGTGAAAATTTCTTAGTTCAAGCTATTCTTCATGATATAACAGATCGGAAGAGGGCTGATCTTCTAGTACAAGAGGAGATTCAAAAATTAAAAGAGCTAGATCAAATTAGAAAAGATCTAATATCAAGAGTTTCTCATGAATTAAAAACACCGCTTGTTTCTGTTTGTGGAGCTTCTGAGTTACTTTTAGATCTGTTTAAAGATGAGATTAATGAGGAAAGTAAAGAATTAATTCAGATGATTGAAAAAGGAGGTTCAAGATTAAAATATTTAGTTGACAATCTACTTGACATTACTAGAATTGAGTATGATAAATTTGAATTAATAAAAGAGTTAACTAATTTAAGCGAAATAATCCAAGATTGTGCTAATGAAATGATGTATTTGATAAAAAGACGGAAATTAGATTTAAAACTTGAGCTTCCTAATGAATTATTTATAAACCTTGATAAAATAAGAATTGAACAAGTAGTTCTAAATCTTTTATCAAATGCTATAAAAAATACACCACCTAAAGGAAAAATTTTGATAAAGTTATATAGAAAAGGAAATTGGGCTGAATTTTTTGTCAATGATACTGGTATTGGTTTAACTCGAGAGGAAATGGATAGAATATTTACTAGGTTTGGGAAGATAGAAAGATATGGAGAAGGATTAGAATTTATAGACATTCAAGGTTCTGGTCTTGGTTTATATATTTCTAAAGAGATTATTGACTTACATAAGGGTCAAATTTGGGCGGAATCAGCAGGGAGAGATAAAGGAAGTACATTTATAATAAAGTTACCATTTTCGTAGTAGTGTTAAATCAAATTTATAAAAAAATGTGAGTCTTAAATGAGATTTAACAGTGAAGAAATAAGAGAAAAGTATAAGGATCTATTTGAGTTTTCTTTAGATTTAATTTATGTTAATGACTTGAGAGGAAATTTTCTAGATGCTAATGATGTCGCATTAAAAAAGTTAGGATTTAAAAGAGATGAAATTCCAGATATCTCTTTCATAGATTTACTAGATAGAGATAATCTAATGAAGGCAATAAAAGTTACAAATGAAATTAGAAAAACTGGAAAACAATCAGAACACAGTGAATATAAGCTTAAAACCAAAGAAGGGAAATTTATATACGTTGAAACCTATGCTATTCCATTAAAAAAAAATAAAAAGATCTATGCCATTTTAGGGATTGGAAATGATGTGACTGAGAGGAAGCTAGCGGAGCAGAAATTGAGAGAATCTGAGGAAAAATATAGATACTTGTTTGAAGACTCACCATTTGCTATAATTTTAATTAATTCAAAAGGTGAAATAATTGATAGTAGTCCTGCTACTGAAGTATTAGGGGGATATAACAGAATTGATTTACAAGGTAAAAAATTTATGGATCTTACATTTATTCACCCGGATTTTCTTCCGATTCTAATTGATTTATTTGATAGATTTATAAAAGGAGAATTATTACACCGTATAGATATTCAATTGTATAAGAAAGACAGAAGTTTAATTTGGGCAAACTTACAAGCATCCTTAGTAGAATTAGGGAGTGAAACCTTAGTTCAAGTGATATTACAAGATATTACTAAACGGAAGGAAGCAGATCTCTTAATAAAGGAAGAAATCCAAAAATTAAAAGAATTAGACCAATTAAGAAAGGATTTAATTTCAAGAGTTGCTCACGAGTTAAAGACGCCCCTTGTGTCGGTCTTCGCAAGTTCTGAACTTTTACTAGATGTTTTTAAAGATAAATTAGGAGAAGATGTATTAGAATTAATTCAAATGATTCAAAAAGGTGGAGAAAGGTTAAATCTTCTAGTTGATAATTTGTTAGACATTACAAGAATAGAATATAATAAACTTAAACTAGAAAAAGAATTAACGAACCTTACAACGGTAATTAAGGAATGTTCAGAAGAAATGAGATTTTTAATAAAAGAAAGAAATTTGATTCTTATATTAGAACTTCCCTCAAATATCAATATTGAAATAGATAGATTAAGAATTGAGCAAGTAATTACCAATTTACTACTAAATGCTATAAAGAATACTCCCCCTAATGGAAAAATAACTATAATTTTATCAGAAAACGAAGATTGGGTTGAATTTTCTGTGATTGATACTGGAACTGGCTTAACTGAGGAAGAAATGAGCATAATTTTCACTAGATTTGGGAAAATAGAAAGATATGAGGAAGGATTAGAATATATTGATATTCAAGGTTCAGGACTTGGATTATTTATATCAAAAGAAATTGTTGATTTACATGGGGGTATTATTAGAGCGGAATCAGAAGGGAGAGGTAAAGGAAGCAACTTTGTTGTTAAATTACCAACTAATTAAGTGAATAAATTATTAATTCAGTTTATAGTATTTTAGCTAAATTATATCCCTTTTCTATTAA
>JAHQWI010000032.1 GCA_029856085.1 Promethearchaeia archaeon
TATGTGTCGAATGGTTATATGACGGAGAACGTTTTAAAAGATTTAGTAGAAGCAGGGCTTGACGCAATGAATATTGATATCAAAGGAGAAACAGATATGGTTCAGAAATATTGCGGTACTAATGTAGAAAATGTGTGGAGAAATGCTAAATTAGCAAAAGATTTAGGAGTTCATGTCGAAATTACTACACTACTCATTACTAAATTAAACACCGATAATTCTACAATGAGATATATATCAAAAAGAATTATCGATGAATTGGGAGATGATACCCCATATCATTTATCACAATTTTTTCCACAATATAAGTCAAGTGATCATGGAATTACTAGTCCAACTCCTTTAAATTACTTAACTAATGCATATAAAATAGCAAAAAATGAAGGATTGAAATTTGTATATTTGGGGAATATACCTAATACAAATTATAGTAATACTTTTTGTCCACAATGCTCAGAAATGGTGATTGAACGAAATAATTTAGGGATTAAAAATTTATCTTTGGATACTAATGGAAATTGTATATTTTGTGGATGTAAGATTATATAGTTCCTGTGAAATGACCAAGAAATAATTTTAGAGCGTTAAAATTATATTATTTCATATGATAATATTATATCATGAGCGAAATCTCATTTGTTGATGTTGAAGGAATAAAATTATGTTTTAAATTTAAGGGTGAAGGCTATCCAATCTTTCTTATTCACGGGTTTGCTAAAAAAGAATTTTGGATGGGACAAATAGCCGCTTTATCTCCTCAATTTAAGGTAATTTGGTTTGATAATAGGGGTGTAGGAGAATCTGATCGTCCAAATATGCCTTATACAATGAAGATGTTGGTAGAAGATCTAAAAGGTTTAATGGATTTCCTTAATATTCAAAAAGCTCATTTAATTGGTCATTCACTTGGAAGCTTTATAGCTCAGAATTTTGCTATAAATTATCCTGAACGTGTTAATAAACTAATACTAATGAGTACAAATCCGGGTTTGCCTGATCAAAAAGGAATTGATATATTTAAAAACAATCAAATTGCTTTATATGAAGCAAGAATAAAGGATCCTATTAGTGGTTTCTTTACTAAGATGAAGGTAAGATTCACACGTGAGTTTCTCAAATTAATGAAATCTGATCCTAAAAAACAATTCCATGGAATCTTTTCTGCGGAAGATCTTATTAAGAGTGAAAATGAGAATCCTTGGACTCCGCAAGATATTATTAATCATTCCAATGCCTTAGCAGATCATAATACTTTAGCAGCCCTTCATAAAATTAAACATAAAACTTTGATAATTGCAGGTGAAAAAGATAGGTTAACACCAAGAATATCAAGTGAACAAGTTCATGAAAAAATACCTAATAGTGAACTGAGGATTGTTTCAGGAGGTCATTATTTTCCATTAGAAAACGCACCTGAGGTTAATCAAATAATTATCGATTTTCTTAAAAGCTAAGATACTTTTCATTTATTATGTCAGAAGCTTTTGCTGAGGTAAATGGTATAAAAATTTGTTATTTGAGTCAAGGTGAAGGATTCCCGACATTCCTTCTTCATGGTTTTGGTTCTAAAAAAGAAGGATTTATGGCTCAAATCCCCGAATTATCTAAACATTTTAGAGTTATAACTATCGATATGAGAGGAGCAGGAAAAAGTTCAAGACCTAACTACCATTACACTATGGAAATGCTTGCAGATGATGTTAAGGGATTGATGGATTACTTGTCAATACAGAAAATAAATTTAATAGCCCACTCATTTGGAGGGATGATTGCCCAGAATTTTGTAGTAAAGTATCCTGAGAGTGTGAATAAACTTGTTCTCATAAATTCGTTGCCAAAAATTCCTGATGGGTATGATCCTGAACCGTATATTCAGATGAGAATTAAGGGATTGGAACTCAGAAACAAAAATCCCGTTAAAGCATTTTGGGATAGCACCCAATTCGGATTTTATCATAAATTTCGGAAAAAAATGCTTGATAATCCCAAAGAAAAATTTTATGGATTATGGTCTGCAGAAGACCTAATCGACTATTATACTACGAACCCCCCTACTCCGCAGGATATTCGAAATATATCTTACTCATTTAAAACCCATAAGGTTTTTAATAATTTGCACAATATTACGCAGAAGACACTGTTGCTTACAGCTTCTCATGATGTGCTTGTTCCCAAAGAAAGAATGATGGAAATTCATAATGTACTACCAAATAGTACTTTAAAAGTAATAGAAAAAGCAGGACATGAGAGTCATAAACAATGCGCACCAGAGGTAAATCAAGCTATTATAGAGTTTTTACAAAAAGATTAGAACAAAATTATTAATTGGTAAATTATTAGTAAATTTAATTCTTTTTTAAAATTAATAATCCTTTTTAATGCTGATAAATGATGAAAGAAGCATATGCACTTGTAAATAATATTAACATCTGTTATGAAATTCATGGAGATGGAGATCCGGTATTATTAGTACATGGATTTGGAGCAAAAAAGGAATCATGGATAGCCCAGACAGAACCCTTATCGCAACATTTCAAAGTCATAAGATTTGATAATAGAGGCGCAGGAAAATCTGATAGACCAGATGGTCCTTACACAATGGAAGTTTTCGCAGACGATATAAATGGATTGCTAGATATCTTAGAAACAAAGAAAACCCATATAATTGGTTGGAGTTTGGGTGGCATGATTGTACAAAATTTCATTTTAAAATATCCTGAAAAGGTAAATAAAATGGTACTAATCAATACAAATTATGGTACACCTGATGAATCTGGAGCAGAAGTATACAAAAATATGAGGTTACAAGGTTTAAAATCAATTAAAGAAGATCCAGTAAAAGCTTTTTGGCAATCAATCCGAACAGATTACTATATCAAGTTTCGCAAGCAAATGGAAGCAGATCCTTCAAAAAAATGGTATGATTTATGGTCAGCTGATGATCTAATCCAAGAAAGCATTATAGACCCCCCAACTGAGAAAGATGTAATAGTTCAAGCTGGTGCAATAGCAACACACCATACATTTGACAGACTTCATGAAATCAAGAACGAAACTTTATTGATAACTTCTAGTCACGACAGGATTACTCCACAGTCTGTTATGGAAGAAATGCATGAAAGAATTCCAAATAGTACATTAAAACTTATTGATAAAGCAGGTCATGGATCACCCCGATCTAGGGCTCCAGAAATAAATCAGATGATAATCGAATTCTTAAAGAAAAAGTAATAATCAACCTTTAATTTTTTAAAGGAAAAAAGCATTAGAAATGTTTAATGCTTTGAATTTGAAAATAGAAATTTTAAAAATGAGTTTAAATTTTCCGATCTAATTCACTAAATATCTTTTTTTTAATTATGGATCAAGAATCAGCTAATCAATCACATAAACAAGCACCACCTGCAAAGACAAAATACCCTGAGTTAAATCCTTTATGGATAGGTTTACTGATAGACGTATTAGGATTTTATATAATTCTACCATATTTACCTGCTTTAATTAAAGTTTTCAATACTACCCCTCTCGTAATTGGATTGTTACTAGCAACAAATGCAATGTTTTCACTTTTTTCAGCACCTATTTGGGGTAAGTTAAGTGATCGGTACGGCAGAAAACCGATTCTTCTAATTGCTGAAGCAGGCACATTTTCGGCTTTTTTAATTCTAGGTTTTTCAAACTCATTAACGATGTTTTTTACTGCCCGGATTGTAGATGGAATTTTTGGAGGTAACTTTCCCCTTACAAAAGCAATAATTACAGATCGCGTCCCTCCAAAAGATCGAGGACTGCAAATGACTAATGTAGGTGTAGTTATGACTATTGCTGGACTAGTTGCTCCAGGATTAGGGGGCTTTTTATCTATATATCTAATATTTGGTCCCACTTATCCTATGGCGCTTCCAGGTTTAGTTGCTGCAGGATTTTCATTTTTAACAATTATCACAACTTACTTTTTTATAGAAGAATCTTGGCCAAAATCTAAAAGAGAAAAAGCGGAAAAACATATCAAAATAAAAATTAACCTTTGGAAAAACAAAGATGCGCGATATCTATTAGCACAGTTTGCACTCCATACATTTTCTTTTATGATGTACGTATCAACACTTGCTCTTTTTATTGGATTAATATTAGGGCTTGATACGATAGGTGTAAGTTTACTTTTAACAGTTTCAGGCATATCACGAGCGATTGTACGTTTTACATTGTTTAACCCTACGATGAGAAAGCTAGGTGAAAAGAAAATGAAATATCTCGGTTTATCTATTTTGGTGGTAACATTCTTTCTTATTGGAATTTTCGGTACGTTTTATTCAGAAATTTGGGTTTTTATAATTCTTATGGTAGTTGCAAGTTATGGCGTTTCATGTTCAAGAGGAATTTTAATAAGTGAAGTCACTCAAACCGTTACACCAAAAGAGATGGGAAAAATAAATGGCTATACTACAACCTTAGATAGTCTTGCTCAAATAGTAGGTCCTCTATTAGGAACATTCCTACTACAAGATTTTGAACCTTTACTATATGGATCCGCTATGGGGTTACTTGCATTAGGAGCTTTTATTATGACCTTTAAAAATATCGTTCCATTAATGCAAAAGGAACAATTTAAGAAAATGCAGAAAACAATACAGTTATAAAATTTCTTATAGTATCACCTTACTTTTGCTTTTTTAACTCTAATCTATTAGAAATAATTTTTTAAAGATCTTTACTAATTATTATATTATGAAAAAAAGCGAATCATCTAAAGAAACTGAAGAGAAAACAGTAGAACTTCCGGCTTTTGACTTCTTTAAAATAAATTTTATTAGCTTTCTCGTCCCTCTATATGTTTGTTTAGGGCTTTTTCTTCTGTTTGAATATTGCTTTATTAACCTATTCTCAATTCACCTTCTTATCCACTTTCTTATTTTACCAGGATTTCTCTTTTTATTGTATTATATCTATTTAATAGTATTAATCGAATTTACAGCTCTATGGACTCGAAGTTGGAACAAAATATCTCCACCACATCAAGGTGTTTTTGCAAGGGTTCTTGGTGATATCAATAGCCCTGAAGGAAAATTGATAAAATACTACCATAAACGAGGATTTATTATCAAATATCCTATGTGGTTGACATCAAAATCCCCATTTCCTTGGCTTGTCAACCGGACACTCCGAAGGATAAGTCATAATAAAATTGGACAAAATGTAATTTATTGTGATGGTTATGTAGGATTAGAATTTACAGACTTAGGGGACAATGTTTTTATCTATCCTTCAAGTGGATTATCAAGTCACGCAGTTAATACAATTTTTGGTAAAATTTCTATGTTGGAAATCAAATTAGGAAGAAATACTACTATATATCCAGGTGATGTTATAGGTCCAAATGTTATAACTGAAGATAATAATGTTATTTACCCAAATACAGTCTTACATAAAAACTGGAGAGGAAAACCAGGGAAATATTATTATCAAGGGAGCCCTGGACGCCCTATTGAAATCAAAAACCTAGAAAATAAAGAAAATTAATTTTTTGGGAATTTTTCATGTTTTTGGAGGAATTCCCTGTAACTATTTACTTTATCTAATACCATTCCAGCGATATCTAAGCTTTCGAAAACTGGGACAGCCTTGTTTAATAGTTTCATTTTAAACTTATATCTACTTTTATATTCCTCGAATCCTTCATTTATTTTAAGCATAACACAATACATTGGTTTAGTGCTAACACTTTTCGCCTTAGAAACATACCTAATAAAATCTCGATTTAAATTCGTCCCTTTGAATCCAATTTCTTCCAATAAATCTTGAAATCCACCAAATCGTTCAGGATCCTTAATGAACACAATTGAAGAAATATTAGGATCTTTATCTAAAGCCAGAATTGTTCGGTAATATGTATGTGGTTGTATCCCACTACCTCCGAGGTCAATGGGGTTTGTCACATTTGTATTAACATCAGGAACGAACCTTTGCATTTTTTGTATGGTCTTTTCTGTTAAATTTGGAATTTTTAAATTGTATTTTTCTAGTATATCTATTGCTTCGATCGTTGAACCACCACCAATGCCAATAACTCCGACATTGCGAGTTTCTGGTAAACGAGTTAAATTAAAAGCTGAAGCCAATGCTGCAAGATCATTTGAGTTACTTACAATACAACACCCTGTTTGCTTACCAACTGCCTTCCATATTTCATTGTTTCCAGCAAGCCCCCCTGTATGTGATAAGATTGCTTTCTTTGTAGCTTCACCATATCCTGCTCTCCAAAGAATTACTGGTTTTCTATTAAGGTTACAATCTTTCACTGCTTTCATAAACTGTCTTCCTTGATTTATAGACCTTAAGTTTTCAACATATAAACCTATTATTTTTGTATAATCATCCTGATTAAAGTATTTTAAAAATTCCACCGGTGATAAATCTAAAGAATTTCCAATTGATATAAATTTTGAAGCATATAATCCATAAGAAACGCAAAGTTGGCTCATATTTTGTGCTATACCACCTGATTGAAAGACGCCTCCAAAATTTCCTGACTTTCTGGATTGTTCAAAAGCAAAATAAAGTCCTCCTCGTGGATTATAAACCCCTAAGCAATTTGGGCCTATAATTCTAACATTATACCGTTTTGCAGTGTTTAACAGTTCTTGTTCAAGGGTTTCATTACCTACTTCGCGAAATCCTGATGCAAAGACAGTTACAAAAGGGACACCTTTTTTCCCAATCTCTTCCATTACTTTAGGACATAATCGTGCAGGTATAGCTAAGATTACGTAGTCTATAGGTTCTTCAATATCTAAGATTGAACTATATATTTTATATCCATATAATTCTTGACCAGTTAATTTAGGATTAAACAAATATATTGGTCCTTTAAACTTTCCTCTCATACATCTAATAAAAAAAGTTCCTCCCCTCATATCTGGAGAGACTCCAATAATACCAATGGCTTTTGGGTAAAATAACCTTTCAAACTCAATATTGTTTAATTTTAGTGCGTTAGTCATGATAAAAATTCAGATTTCACTTTACATCAAACTAAAAATTATGTAGATTAGTTAAGAATACCTAAAATATTTTAAGGTATTGGTCTGAAAGATATGATTTTAAAGCTTAATTTGGAGTGTCTTGATTAAGAATTTCTTTTACCTAGGAAATAATGTTAACCTAGTTCATTCAAAATCTTTTTAATTCTGTGAACTTCATTTGTAATAATTCCATCAATACCCAGTTTTATTAATTTCTTAATGCTAGAATCAGAATTGACTGTCCAAGGAAAAATTTTAATATTATTCTTATGAGCTTCAGTAATAAATTTCTTATTTACAAGTCTATAGAAGGGATTAATCGCATAAAGCTTATTTTTAATTGCTACACTAAGTAATTTCTTCCTGGACAACCAACTTTTTATCCATCCCGTTCGTGTGGGTTCTAATGAAGCTAATTTAATTCGTGGTTCTAATTTCTGAATCCTTAATAAAATATCATGTTTAAAAGAACTAATTATCGTTGTATTTATGATATCTGATTCATTTAGTATTTTTATAATTTTTTCAGCAATTCCTCTTGCCTTTATCTCGCAATTTAAACCGATTTTGCCTTTAGTGATTTCAATTAATTTTTGCAATGTAGGAATTGATTCACCCTCACCACAATCAAGTCGTTTTAACTCTTCAAGGGTCATGTTCTTGATTAATCCTAAATGCCCAGTAGTTCTATAAGTATTACCATCATGCATTATAACAATTTCTCCGTCTTTACTTTGGTGTACATCAAATTCTATGTAATCCGCTTTAAAATCAATTGCTTTTCGAAATGCTTTTAAAGTATTTTCAGGGGCAATATTGCTTGCTCCTCTATGGGCAATTATTATTATGTTTTCTATATCATTAGTGTTTATTGTAAAGTCCCCTTTTTCCTAATTTTTCTAATATAGATAAATGTTAAATCACTTTTTTATGTAATTCTTTGATAAAATTGTTTTATTAATTCTTTATTTATTTAATATCTTTCAATATTATCAAAAACTTTTTTTCTCTAAAGAATTGGACATATTCTTAATAGTTTAATAACTCAAACAAAAGATTTATTAGTACGATTTGTGTAAACATATATTCGTAGAAAAGATAAATTTATAAACTTATAATATTTTTATTATGAAGTAGTAGTTCCTACGCGAATAGCGTAGTAAACCGAAAAGTTTAATAGGATAAAATAAACGAGAAAGCATTAAAAAAGGTGAAGTTTTAAAATTCGGTTCTGTGATAACTGTGGAAACATGCTTATCCCAAAAGATGGAAAACTATATTGCAAAGCCTGTGAAGAGGAATTTGACTTAGGTAAAAATCAAGAAGGATATAAAATTCAAAAGAAAATCCGTCACGATGAAAAAGAATCCGCCCCGATCATAGTAAAAGAAGGATTGAGAGGAGAAAGAATATCCAGCGAGGATCGAAAAGCTTACGAAGATCTATTCTCAGGCTCGGATGGCGATACTTACTAGACTTAGGAAGAAAAAGATAAATTTTTCGAACTCTTTATAGATGTTTTAATATTTCTACAATTAGGGATATTTTAAATTAGTTGAGATGAATTTAAAGTATAAAAAAGCTAGAACATTTTAATTTACTGATTATCATGTCTGATGAAAAAAAGAAAAAACTGCGTGGTTTCGCGGGAATTGTATCTAAGCAAGTTGAACCTTTAAAAGATAATGAAAAATTTAAAGAAAGATTCAAAGATACTGAAGTGAAAGTTCTTTTAAACGCAAAAGACGGAAAATATGCAGCATTACTCGTTATAGATAAGGGTACTATTTATGTTGAAGGAATGAAGAATAAACCAAAAAAGAATTTGAAAAAGAAAATCGTTGGTTGGGATGGGTTATTACAAACCAAAACCTCAACATTTCTAGAAATTCTCGAAAGTGATGATATATCTCTTGGAAAATTCATAGGAAAAATTCTTACTTTTAGGATAAAAATAAGAGGTATAAAACATGTACTTATATTGCTCCAACTATTTAGTTTATAACCTACAAATTGTAAGATTTATAAGAAAATACTAACTAAGGAACTCATTTTTTCTCTTAATTTATCTTTATTTTTTTCATCCTTTAATGAGTTTATGATTACATCCTTATCATTACTAGATATTGATGGAAAATTTTCAAGAAACTCTCTTAAGTATATGATTTTTTTTGTAGGCTTTTCTTGAATTTTAGAAATAAAATTATCGACTAGATTCTGCAACGCATTTGCTTGTCCTTTAACTTCTGTATGTTGATGTTCTCCTTTAGATTTTTCTATTTCTTGTAAAATGCTATTAGATTCAATTATATTATTCATTATATCCTTAAGAGTCTCATTTCTTGATAAAATTGATAATCTTGAGAGATATTTTTCTATTTCTGAATTCTTTTTCTCAATCTCCTTAATCATATTGAGAATTTCATCCTTATTTCCTCTTTCCATATATAAATTAAGTTTTCTCTAAATTTTTAAATTTAACTGAAAATAATTGTTAAATATAAATGCTCGAGATTATGAAAGAAAAATTAAGAAAATTCCAAGAATTTATAGATTACAAGTTTAACAATGAACAACTTCTAGCTGAAGCACTTACTACTCCAAGGCTAGGAAACGAATTAGGGAAACCAGACTATGAGTTTTTGGAAACATTGGGAGATGCTGTTATTAAAATTGTTTTTATATTAAAATTATATCATCAAGGAATAAAAGATCCTGGTGATATTACAAAAATAAAAGCCTCCTTAGAAAGCGATAAAGCCTTAAGAAGAGTTGCAAATAGAATGAATTTACAAGAGTTTATATTTAAAACTGAAAAACAGCCAGTTAAGGGAACAAGGATTTTAGCTGATGTATTCGAAGCAACATGTGGAGCAATTTTTTTAGATTCGAAATATGATTTTGCTATAGTTGAAGAAAAAATGATCAATCCCTTCTATGAGGATTTAGATTCAATTCTTGAGAATTC
>JAHQWI010000033.1 GCA_029856085.1 Promethearchaeia archaeon
CTCCATAATCATCAATTTTATATAGTTTAATTGTTATTTTTTCTTTAATCATAAATACATAGTGTTATTTAGAAGAGACTTTCGTCTCTTGAAAAAATTCTAATAAAACAGATGTGAATGAAATGGAGGAAGTTTCTTCAGGCCCTACAAGAGAATATAATAAAAATCAGAAAGTAGTCTCAGGAATTTTTTACACATTGATTGTAATAGCTAGTCTGGTTACTATAGGAGGTATCGTATGGACTTTTGCTGATATATTTATTGGAAAAACTGGTAAATTCGAACTATTCAACGACCTAAATCTAGGTTATAAAATAGCTCTTATTGGAGGTCTTTTAGCAGGATTATTCTTCTTATTAGTTTTCTTCTATGGATTGTTCAAAAAAACATCAAAGGCATTAATGGTGTTTATTTATAAGAAAAGAGAACTTGAGGAAAAATATAAAAATCGTACTGGTGTGAAAATTATTGCAGGGGGATTATTAATAAGTATAATAGGTATTATAATTGGATTACTATTTGGTCCTGTTTGGGATCTTATAGTAGGAGATTCAGGAGATTCAGGAAAATTTTTTACATTTTTAGGAAGTACAGGACCATGGGTATTATTAGTTGGCGCTGGACTTTTTTTAATAATTGGTGCTTCTCTCTTTATGATATATTTCTGGAAAAACGGTTATTATCTAATTTTAAGACTTTTAGGTGGCTTAGAAAAAGAAGATAAGTGATAATAAAGGATATATTAAATCTTTATTTTTTAAATTTTTTTAAATCAGAAATCTTTTGCTCTTATATTTTTATTATATCCTTTAGTTTACTTTTATGATTAATTTATTTTGTTTGTTAATCAAATTATGCCTAAATAAAAAAATGGCAATCAAAGCTGGAACTGTTTTTAATTATCTTCAAATCCCAGATGTATCTCAGTTCCCTTTTGTTATTAGTAAGAGAACGGATAAATTTTTTATTCAAAAGGGATTATTTGTTTATACAGAATCTAATGAAGGGTTTTTAATCGGAATTATTGATCGTATTATCTTATTAAATGAATATTTTAGCGATGCCTTAACGATTAAAGCCTATAATACTAATGATAATCCAAATATATTAAAGGGTCTTTTTCCAAGTGAAGATTTTGAATTCGCTATAGCTATTGTGAAATGTCTAGGAATAATAAAATTCAAGAACAATTCAAAAACTAATATTGACAAAATTTTGAGGATGACCTATCCAGCAAGTCCCGGAAGAGAAGTCTATATTGTAGAAGAAGATCTTCTCAATGAGTTTATAGGACTTGATAAAGAAAAAGGATTAAATTTAGGTAAAGTAAAAGTTACCAACACTAACGCAAAAATCAATATGAATCGATTATTGAATAAACATTATGCAATTCTCTCGATTTCAGGAGGTGGAAAAAGCTATCTCACATCAATTCTCATAGAAGAGTTATTAAAAAGAGAAGAGGATTATGGTACCCCAGCAATAATCCTGATCGATGTTCATGGAGAATATTTATATTTGAATAAAGTCCCTGAATTAAAAGAGAGAGTAAGCATTCAAGATATCTCATATTTTCAAATTTCTGTCCCTAAAATGCCTATATATTTCTTTAAAAAATATCAAGAAGACATTTCAAATGTTCAAGTAAGAGAGCTCGCAAAGTTTATCAAAAAATTAAAGAGAGATGAGAAAAAGAAATATCGGTATACAATAGGAGATATTATTGAGCAAATTGAAAATGAATCAGATGGAAATAAAACCACACGACAAGCATTAATAGGTTGGTTATCTGATTTAGAACGACTAACTATATTTGGCTCCCAAGAGAACCCAATCTTGGATAACATTATTGAAAAACAGAAAATTACTATTTTTAATCTTCAAAAGGAAATTAGTATTAGAAAGAAGCAAATTATAGTAGATTATATTTGTAATCGCTTATTTAATCTAAGGAGATTAAATAAAGTTCCTCCATTTTTACTAATTATTGAAGAAGCACATCAATTCTGTCCTGAAGCTGCTCACTCTAAAGCAATTTCTAAACCAATAATTGAAATGATTGCCAGAGAAGGAAGAAAATTCATGTCTTGTTTATGTTTAATAAGTCAAAGACCAAAAAGATTGAGCACTACAGCTCTTTCCCAATGTAACTCTAAAATGGTACTCAATATAAAAAATCCATATGATTTAAAACATCTTATGGATAGTTCTGAAGCAATTACAAAAGAGTATGCTAACATGATATCAAGTTTAGGTGTAGGTGAAATGTTATTGATGGGGACTGCTATCAATTATCCTATTTTTGTTGATATTAGAGAAAGAGAATATAGATCTGATACAGAAGAAATTTCTTTAGCTCAAATTTGTTTAAATTGGGAAAATAAACAATTAAAGTAAATCGGTAGATACCCCTTCTCTTATCGCCTTGTTATACTTATTAAAAACTATCATTTTCTTATTCTTTGAGACACGAAACACGTTAATTATTGCCATACTCTCCAATTTCATAAATATCTCTTCTAAAATTAAGGAATTAACGTAAGGAAATTCTTTCTTAAGAAGTTCTTCGAGACGTTTATCTAAAATTTCTCCTTTATTTTTTATAAGGATATCAATCAATGAATTTACTATTGGTTTTTCATTCCAACGATGAGCTTCTATATTAAACCACCTAAAATGTGTATAATAAATAGAGTACTATGATTGATAATAATTTCTTTCTAATTAATTTTGGGAAATTTATACGAACAACCTATCTTCTTTCGATTCTTCAATTCTTCGACTTTTCAATTTCTCACCGCATTTTTCATACCAATCTATAACTTCTTTTGTTATGGAGGGATGAATATCTCCTCTAGCTTCTTTAAAATGTTCCATCGTAACTTTTCTTGCTCTGATATTTTCTCTAAGAGCTATCATTGCAGCTTCACGACACCAAGTCTCTATATCGGCTCCAGAAAATCCTTCAGTTATTTCTACCAATTTTTCTATTTTCAAATTTGCGACAAGTGGCATATCTTTAGTGAATATTTTTAAGATTTCAAATCTTGCCTTTTCTTCTGGAGGATGAACTAATAATATGCGATCAATTCTCCCAGGTCTAATCAATGCAGGATCCAAAATATCAGGGCGGTTTGTCGCAGCAATTACAACAATATCCTTCATCACTTCTAATCCATCTAATTCTGTTAAGAATTGCGAAAGGACTTTTTCTGATACTCCGGAATCAGAAGTGTGTCTACCTCGACTTGGTGCTATTGAATCGAATTCATCAAAAAAAACAATACAAGGTGCTGCCATCTTTGCTTTTCTAAATACTTCTCTTATAGCCTTCTCACTTTCTCCAACCCATTTTGATAAAAGTTCTGGTCCTTTTATTGAAATAAAATTAGCTTTACTCTCAGTTGCCACAGCTCTTGCGAGTAGCGTTTTACCACAACCAGGTGGTCCATAAAGCAAGATGCCCCTTGGAGGTCTTATTCCCATACGACTAAATATAGTTGGATTCGATAAAGGCCAATCAACTGCCTCGATCAATTGCTGTTTTAACTTTTCTAAGCCACCTACTTGATCCCATGTGACATTTGGAACTTCTACAAATACTTCCCTTATTGCAGAAGGTAAGACCTCTTTTAAAGCTTCCTCAAAATCATTTTTAGTTACCTCAATTTGCTCTAATAATTCTGGGTCGATTATTTCTGATTCTAGATCTATCTTTGGTAAATATCTTCGTAAAGCTGACATGGCTGCTTCTCGAGCTACAGCAGAAATATCTGCTCCAACAAATCCATGAGTTATTTGAGCAAATTCCTTTAATGAAATTTTCTTATCAAGAGGCATATTTCGTGTGTGTATTTGAAATATTTCTAACCTTTCTTTTTCATTCGCCACTTTTATTTCAATTTCACGATCAAATCTACCGGGTCTCCTCAAAGCAGGATCTAAACTATTTGGTCTATTAGTCGCACCAATGACAATTACTTTTCCTCTACCATGTAGGCCGTCCATTAAAGCTAGAAGTTGAGCAACAACTCGTCGTTCTACTTCGCCAGTAACAGTTTCTCTCTTTGGAGCAATCGCATCTATCTCATCAATAAAGATAATTGATGGGCTTTTCTCTTCAGCTTCAATAAAGAGTTTACGTAATTTTTTCTCAGATTCTCCATAAAATTTACTCATAATTTCTGGACCATTAATAGATATGAAGTGTGCTTCACTTTCATTAGCAACTGCCTTAGCTAGTAGAGTTTTTCCACAACCAGGTGGTCCTCTTAGTAATACCCCTTTTGGAGGATCGATCCCCAATCGTTTAAATAAAGAGGGATGACGTAAAGGTAATTCAACCATTTCTCGTACCCGTTGGATTTCTCTATCTAATCCACCAACATCCTCATATGTTATATAACCGACACCTGCTTCAGCATCTTCAGTAATTTTTTCGCTTATATTAAGTACTGTGTCTGCCTTTATTATACAAACAGCATTAGGCCTCATACTGATTACTTTAAAAGTAATTTCTCTGCTGATTCCTATGGATATGAAAATATAATCATCGACTGTAACTGGATAATTATTTAGCTTTCTTTTCACAAAACTCTCGAATCTAGGATTATTTCTTATTTTAACGCTAGATGGTGCTAAAACTATGTTTTGAGCAGATTCTGCTTTTACTTTACGAATTTCTAATGTATCGTCAATCCTTGTTCCTGTGTTCTTCTGTAATCTGGAATCAACACGAACAATTCCCAGACCGTTATCTTGAGGATAGCTTGGCCACGCAATCCCCGCACTTTGTTTCTTGCCAACAACCTCAATAACATCACCAGTTTGAATGTTTAATTTTTCCATTGTTTTTTGATCGATTCTTATAATATTGCGCCCAATATCCCTTTTTTTAGCTTTTTGCACTCGTAACACCACACTCAGTGTTTTACTTTCACTACTTGGTTTGTCTCCTTCTTTATTATTGTCCTTAGATGACATGATTTTTCATTTCTAAGAAAACATTATATTGTTAAATATTAATAAATATTAATTTCGTAAAAATTTTTCCTTTTTGTTATTCAATTAAACCTTAAGAAAATCGTCTAAAGAAACTTGAGTTTTCTTAGAATCTAATTTTCTTAATCTATCTAAAGCATTTTCAACTCTTTGTCTTGAAAAATTATGTTGCTCTATTAGTAATTCTTCTATTCTTTCAAAGTCGATCTTCTTGGGTTTTGGCACTATATAATCCTTTTTAACGTCTGGATTTAAAAATATGTTTTTAATATGCTCTACTAATTCTGGATCTAATATAATTTCTTTATTTCCAACCTTAACATTACTTTTTAAGATATTTTCTATAGAATCATATTTTTTAATCAAATCCAAAGCGGTTTTCTGACCAATCCCTTTTATTCCAGGGAAAAAATCGGTCCCTATTAAGATGCCCATTTCAACTAGCTGTTCTCGGGTTATTCCTAAATTTTTTAAGAATTTTGATAACGAAACATACTCTATATCTAAAGTTACGGTCGTATTTTTTACTCTCCTACTTCGATTAATAGCAAAATTACGAACAAAACGCTCTCCTCCAAATAATAATGTATCATAATCTTGAGAAGCACATGCCCAAGCGTCTCCAGCTTCAACCATATAAGCAGATTGAGCCTCTCCTTCAGAAGTAGCTTGAATTATCGGGATACCCATGGATTCAATCAATTTCTTACTTTCTTCGACCATACCCTCATCAAGTTTTGAAGTTCGTTGGGCAAATTTTTTAGCTTTTTTGAAATCTTCTGCATCTTGAGCTTCAATCATCTTTTTTTGAGCTTCTTCCTTAACTTTTTTCCGCTCTTTTATTGTATCGAGTTTTAATTCAGAAGGGATGCCATCAAAAACATAAATAGGTTTTATATTATGCTCTAAAAAGTTAATACTCCTATAAAACAATCCAGATAAATGTGATGTTGTCTTTCCCTGATAATCTTTTAGCGGGGTTCCATCTTGTTGCCGGATTATAGCTAAAAATTGATAAATTGTATTAAACGCGTCAATTGCGATATTTTTTTTAAACAAATTTTCAAATGTTATCGATCGTTTGACTTCATTGACTAATTCATTTATTTTAACGCCCATTTTAGCAGTTAATCCTTTTTTTGCACCTTCGATAATAATATATGATGCAATTTATATAATTACCACTAATATATTATATTACTTTAGGTCTTCTTTTCAATTTAGATCCACATTTCTCGCATATTTTATTTAAGTCTTCAGCTTTATGTATGCTTTTACAAAAAGGACAATATATTTCCCAGACGATTTTTGAATCAATCCCATCCTTATGCAAGGGAGAGAAAGGAATATTTAGTTCAGAACATACGTTCTCAATTGAATAATCATTGGAATAAATCTTAACGTTCTCATCTTGGTTTTCTATTAGTTCTAACGTTAGCGCTATTAATTCTTTGTCTGCCTTTGATAATGCTTTATAATCCCCAGTTGATTTGGATTTCTGTTCTACTCTATAAATATATTTTTCTGAGGGTATAGTAAGAATTAACTTTTTACTGATGGTCGCAGCCTCAATTTTATTTAAAATATTTCTATTTTTATCCTTATATTTTCTTACTTTAATTTCTTCGATTATTTTTGGGGTAGTATAGATTTTCCCCTTAATTAAATTGAAATCAATGCCAGTGAGGAAAATGTTAGTATCAAAAATGTAAATTGGAGATTTTTCTTTCATTTTACTATTCTTCTGGTGAATCATCAATAGGCGTTCTTACTGTAGAAAGAATCTTCTTTCTTAAGCGTGGATAAAAACTTTTACTAAACCGAATAAATTTATTATGAGAATTTGCCTTACGAATCCTGATTTTAGTATTAGGTGCTATTTTCTTAATAGTTCTTTGTCCATCTATGACTATTTTTGCGTCTAATCGGGGTCGTAGGAGCTGAACTTCAATTACATCATCAATAGGAAGTATAATTGGCTTTAATCCTGACCCTGCAAAACTATTTAAGGGGGTTATCTGCATAATTTCCATATTAGGATTAACAATTGCACCTCCAGCACTTAAATTATAAGCAGTGGATCCTGTTGATGTAGAAATAATCACACCATCCAAATAACTACGGTTTAAGAAAATACCATTAATTCTTATCGATACTTGTAGTACTTTGGAACTCTTTGAAGATACTATTAAAACCTCATTCAATGCGTTATTCAACCTAATTTCTTCAGAGTTTTTAACTATATAAGGGGTAATTTTTGAACATAGCTCACATTCAAATTCACCGTTTAATACCTGCATTAAATCTTTAAAGATTGTTCTTTCGTTTGATTCATCTAAAAAACCTATAGAGCCAACATTTACGCCTAAAATAGGAGGGGGATCCCTTTGTGATAACCCACTAGCAACTCGTAAAATTGATCCATCCCCACCTATTATGATTATGAATTTTATATTATCAGCACTCATCTCCGCCAAATCCATACCATTATGTGGAAAAATCTTTGGAGCAATTCTCGTTTCTAAATAGACTACTTCCCCCTTTTGTACTAAAAACTCAAAGACTCTCTTTGCTAATTTGATTGCTCTTTCTGAATCTAATCTACACGCAACAGCAATAGGTTTTTTTTCCATGATTCCGCACCTTTCATTAATTAAATCTTAACTACTTATATATCTATCAAAAAAATAAAAGATTATTTGGAAAATGCTATTAATGTTTATTCTTTATTGAAATTTTTAAGTTTATCTAGTTAGTAAAAACTCGATTTATTAGAGTTTTCCCAGCTAATTGCCAATAATCCACTTGAGCAGTTGATATATTATCAGGATTTGCCTGGAGTTCTTTCAATTTCTTTGATAAATCCTCCTCTTTCGGCCAATCAACATCGAAAGATTCATAAGATTCTAAATCCATAATATTTATCGAAGCATCTTCTATAAAATTGATTTGGGCATTACCCTTTAAGATCTCGGGAATTTCGACCATATGGCCCGAGGGTATAGTGAGTGAGCGTTTATTATTATCAAAAAGGCCGACACACACGACTCTGACTTTAGCGTGTCCATGTTTACCACTTTTGCTTCTTTCTGTCGCCTTGATAATACAAGGTTCTTCATCAACCATAATGTACTGCCCAGTTTTTAACTTTTGTATCTCTGTTCTTCTAATAGACAATTACATTTCCACCTTAGTTTGTTTGTTCTTATTCAAAATATTTTTAATTAATTTTGACATTTCTTTTATGATATATTATATTTTTAACAAAAAAAAATATTAGTTTTTGAGAACTATTCCAAATATATTAAAAAAAATTAGAGCAAAGCATTAATGGTTTTAGAAAAACTTGGAAGACAATTAGATAGTGCAATACGCAGAATTAAGCGCCTACCAATAGTGGATAAGGACGCAATAAATGCCCTTATTCAGGACCTCCAACGAAGTCTCCTGAGTGCTGATGTAAAAGTTGAGTTAGTTTTCCAGATGACGGAAAATATTAAAAAAGAAGCGATGAATACAAAACTACAAAAGGCAAAACGGAAAGATTTTATAATAAAATTAGTACATGATGAGCTTATTAACCTTTTAGGTGGAAAACCAACCCCAATTCGAATCAAGCCTGGGAAAAAGAATGTGATTTTACTTGTTGGAATCCAAGGATCTGGTAAAACAACCACAATCGGCAAATTAGCTAAATATTACAAAAGTAAAGGATATAAAGTAGCTGCTTTAACAACTGATACTTGGCGACCTGGTGCTTACGAACAATTAGTTCAACTGACTGAACAAATTGGAGTAAAGTGCTATGGAAATCCAAATGAGAAAAATGCTATTAAAATTGCGGTTCAAGAGACTAAAAAAGCAATAAATGATGGAAATGATTTAATTATCGCAGACACAGCAGGGAGACATAAGGAAGAAAAAGAATTAATGAAAGAGATGGCAATACTCGAACAAAAGTTAAAGCCAAATGAAGTAATTTTGGTTGTGGATGGCACCTTAGGACAACAAGCATTCAACCAAGCAACTGAATTTGATAATACTACAAGTCTTGGAAGTATAATTGTTACAAAATTAGACGGAACTGCTAAAGGTGGTGGTGCTTTATCCGCATGTGCAGCTACTAATGCAGGGATTCGTTTCATAGGTGTGGGAGAGAAAATCGATGATCTCGAAGAATTTGAACCATCTAAATTTGTAGGAACTCTACTTGGTGTACCCGATATTGAATCATTAGTCCAAAAAGTTGAGGAAGCTGAAATTATGCCAGATGAAGAAACCATTAAACGTATGATGCATGGACGGTTCACCCTCGAAGACCTTTACTTACAACTTTCCCAAATTAAGAAAGTGGGAAAGTTCCAGCAAATCTTATCAATGATGGGTGGAGGAAACATCCCTGACGCTTTAAAAGATGATGCCGAGCGAAACCTCGAACGATGGAGAGTTGTCTTAGATTCCATGACCCATGAAGAAAAAATGGAGCCGAAAATTATCAAAAAGACAAGAAAAAGAAGGATTGCCATAGGTTCGGGTTCAGATTATTCTGTAATAAACAAGATGCTCGATCAATATAACCAGATGAAGAAATTCATGAAGAGATTCCTTCAAATGCAGAAAAAAGGGAAGGGGATTCCAGGTATGCCGGGATTACCCGGAGGAAAAGCGGGTGCTGACTTCATGAAGAAGTTAGGTAAATTTTAGAATTTAGTTTTTACTTATATTATGTTTGATTAAGTTGGTAAATTTCTTATTACTTCTCGAAAAAATCATTTATTACACAAAAAAACAGATTGATAAAGGTCTTACTCCTCAAAAAGTTTATGAGTTGTGTTCATGTATAAGAGAAACTTTTTGTCTATCTTATTCCATTAGGAAAAATAATAATTTACATGTATATTTACAAGAAGAGAATTTACTTGTA
>JAHQWI010000034.1 GCA_029856085.1 Promethearchaeia archaeon
CTCTATATCTAAAAAGAACCTAGCTTCTTCATACACTACTCCTAAATTAGAAGCAAATGCATCCAGAAAATTAGTTAAATTTTCTTCGATTATTTCATATTTTATAAGCTTTTTACTATCAAACATATCCCAAATCATTTTCATAACTAATGGAGATTTATCATGCCGAATAGTCCATTCCAAAGGTTCTAATCCTTCTTCTAGATGATTTAGGATAATAATTTTTGCTGCAGTAGCTCTAACATACGCATTCTCGTCAGAGACTAAATGATTTTCAAGAATTTTGAAAAACTTTTCATCTTGAAAACCTAATTTTTCCAATGCGACAATGGTTTCTGCTCGAACTTCTGCATCCTCACTTCCATCGATTAATGATATTAAAAGATCAGTGGTATCTTCTCTACTTATATCTCCATTTAGAAAGTTTTTTTGAATTTTTTCTGGAGTTAATTCTTCCTTCATATATCGGTTATTCTTAATTGAATAGCTAAATTAGGCAAAATCAACTATATGATTTTGTTAATCAACTTATTTCCTAATAATTATATTTTTTAATGAAAATAAGTAAAAATAGTTAATTCTTAATATGCGCATTTATCATATAAATTTTGAAGTGAACCTAAAACATATTGCGACAATTTTAAAAGAAATGTTTTTAGTATGATAGCATTTAATATTATGGTAGTTTTATTTATAAGGCGAAAATAATTACAATATTTAAATAGAATTTAGGTAAGAAATATGCGAACTTATGAACAGTATGTTGAAGATTTAAAGAAAATGAAGCCTAACGTTTGGATTGGTAAAGAAAAGGTTGATCGTTCTGATCCTAGAATTCATGGAGGAATGCGTATAATAAAAGAGACATTTGATTGTGCATATAATCCTGAATATGAAGATTTATGTACTGTAACATCACATTTAACGGGTAAAAAGATAAATCGGTTTTGTCATATACATCAGAGTGAAGAAGATTTACTAAATAAACAAAAGATGACACGTCTTCTTTGTCACCGAGTGGGTGGTTGTATTCAGCGGTGTATGGGAATTGATGCTTTAAATGCCTTATCAGTTATTACGTATGAAATGGACCAAGCACTTGGTACAGATCACTATGAAAGATTTAAGAAATATATGGAATATTTTCAAGAGAGAGATTTAGCTGCCAGCTGTGCCCAAACAGACGCTAAAGGAGATCGTTTAAAAAGACCACATCAACAAGAAGATCCAGATCAATATCTTCGAGTTGTCGAAACTAGAGAAGATGGAATCGTCGTACGAGGTTGCAAGATTAACATTACAAATACTCCATACGTTGATGAGCTTATTGCTGTTCCATGTAGATATATGGGACCAGATGATAAAGATTATGCTGTTGCATTTGCGTTGCCAGGAGATTGGGAAGGTGTGCAACTACTTACTAGACCTGCTTGGGTAAAGGAAAGTAAATTTAATTCACCCCAGAGTCAACTTGGTGATGCTGAAACATTTATTATTTTTGATGATGTTTTTGTCCCTAATGAAAGAGTTTTCCTGAATGGTCATGGTGATCCTCGTCAAACGCCATATGCCGGCTTTTTAGCACTATTGTTTGCCCATTATCATCGTCATAGCTATACAGGATGTAAACCTGCTATGTCAGAAGTGTTAGCAAGTGCAGCAGCTTTAGTTGCAGAATATAATGGTATTGAGAGCACCTCTCACGTTCGGGACAAACTTTCTCATA
Source organism: Promethearchaeia archaeon (assembly GCA_029856085.1). Classification (GTDB taxonomy): domain Archaea; phylum Asgardarchaeota; class Lokiarchaeia; order Sigyniarchaeales; family SOKP01; genus Loki-b32. The sequence continues at coordinate 1,727 of JAHQWI010000034.1, forward strand.
TTATAGGATGCGCAGAATTAGTTTTTGCTGCTGGTGAATCGAGTGCTAAACATTCTGAGAAATCTCCATCAGGTACACAAATTCCAGATGAGATTCTTACTAATGCAGGAAGACGCCTTGCTGGTGAAATGATTTATGAGGAATATAAAATTTTAGCAGATCTTTCTGGAGGACTCATCGCTACTTTACCATATGAAGAGTCTTTTTTTAATGAAGAAGTTGGGGATCTTGCCATGAAATATTTAAAGAGAAATCCTCGTGTAAAACCAGAATATATATATAAATGCTTTAAAGGTATAGAAACTCTAGTGGTGTCAGATTTAGCTGGTCTGATGCAAGTTGCAGGTTTACACGGAGGCGGAAGTCCGCAAATGGAAACTATTACGATGATGATGCGTTATGATACTGAAAGGCTAAAAGATATTGCTAAATATCTTTTCGGAATAAAATCTAAATTACGAAGATACGAAAGACCAACGGTTACTCCTCGTAAACAGCTTGAAAAATTTAGAATAGCAATGCAAAGAAAGAAGAAAGAAGAATAAACTTAATTTTTTATTTTTTAATTCAAATCAAGTAACCTTACAATACACATAAAGCAAAGGATTGGGCTTCTGTAATAGAATCCATATTTAAACTTTTATCCTTTTGTAAAAATTCTTCGATAGTAATTCCAGTTTTAAATATCTCATTAAATTTTGTATCGAAGATCTGATAAATATTTCTATTTCGAGAGATATATGCCCCAATTAAGATATTTGTCGGATCAAAACTTGGTTGAATAATAAATTCACTATCAGAAAGGCTAAAATTACTAAAATTTTCGTCTGTTACATGAATTTTAAGATTTTTAAATTCCATATTCATAGGATCAATATGTTTTGTAAGAAGTCCAAATTCTTCACTGCTTATAAGGTCCTTAACTACATCAGAATGAAAAATAACTTGTACCTTAATATTTTTGAGGTTTTCTTTAATTCTGATCATTCCTGCCTTCATAGATTCACCAATTTCTTCTGGAACACGGGTAAAACCATACTCTTGGATCAAATCGATTAAAGGACTGTGATATCTGATGCCTATCGCTATTTTACATTCTTTTTCAGCTAAAAATGAATAATAGCTTTCATCAAAATTTTTCACATCATAGTTGACAAATTCAACAGGTTCTTGAGCCACTTGTTCTTCCAATTTGAAGTTCTTTATAAAACCATCTAGCGAGGTTTCACATTTGTCTCTCTTCTCATTAAATTCATTTTGGAGATTCTCTATTCTTTTATTAACAAGATTTTGCCATAAACCTAAAATAGGGTTTGCGAGGTGAATTTTCATCGGTCTATCATAAATCTGGATAAGCTCTTTTTCGCTAAGCACTGAACAGATTTTATATCCGCGTTTTAAAGAGAGACTAAATTGATTACACACATCTTTTAAATTATCAATTCTTTTGTTAACTAGGAGATAATGGTAAATTCTTTCTATACCTTTTTCAATAACGCCAATGGAATCAAATAATTGGCTGAGAGATAAATATTTGGTATCTTCCATTACATCACCTATTATTAGTCTTATCCAATGTCAGTTCGGTGAGAACTTTAAAACCTTCATCAACATTAACGTTTTCTTTGGCTGAAATTTCAACAAAACTCGCCATGTTATTTTTTTCAGCGATTTGAATACCATATTCTCTAGGAACTTTTCGAGAACTTTTCGAAAGATCAATTTTAGAACCAACGAGCATAATAGGTATAGGACCGCCCTTTTGTCTTACTATAGTCATCCATTCTGAAATATTATCCAGAGTAGAAGGTCTTGTTATGTCGTAAAGTAGAAATGCAGCATTGGCACCTAAGCAATATGTTGGTAAAAGGAATCTAAACCGTTCTTCTCCACCGACATCCCATATTTGAAGTTTTATTTTAGTATCATTCAATTCAATTGTTTTAACATGGAAATCGACACCAATCGTTAATCTTTCACTTGGGTTGAAAATGTTATAACAATAGCGTTTTGTGAACGATGTTTTACCCACGGATGCATCTCCAAGAAGAAGAATCTTAAATGTGTAATCGTAATGAGACATTTTTATAAATCCTAATTATAATTAGATATATTAATTATTATTTAATTTAATAAATTTTTATATTATTATACCGCTCGATAATTATAATTCTAATGGAAATGAATTCTTATAAATGTAGTCTGAAATTTTTTTGTATAAATCATTAGTACAAACATACTTCATTAACTCTTTAGAGAACATAGGGAATTCGAGTTTTACCACAAAAATTGATAAATCAGTAAATAGATAACTTCCTTTACCTAAGGGTATTCTTAACAACTTTTAACATTAAAACCTATACTTTTGTACGTATCATTTAGAAGTAGATTTTCTGAAAAGCTTAAACTTAAAACAATGTGGTTTATTTTTTAATGGGAGCAGCAAAAAACCATATCTATGAGAATAATGTAAATGAATGACAAGGAAATAATTTTAGGACTATTCTATGCTGACGAGGATAATTTGGTATTTGATAATATTAAATGTTCAGATGATTTTAGTGAGGAGAAAAGAAATGAGCTGAAAATGCTTTCCTTTAAATTCTTAGGTCCTGTTTTTTTAACCGCCGCGAGTGGAATCGGAAATAATTGGAAAATTGAATCTATCGAAGCTTCTTTATCTTTGCGCTATTCAAAAGCCATTGAAGCAGATGTAATTCAATCTTTTTTTACTCTCAATTCCTCAATAGACACTTTAGAAGGATCAACAAATCTTTTTGCTTTAATAAGTACTCCTTTTACAGAAGATATAAAGCTAATTTATGATGAAATTTCAGAATACATTCATCCCAGCATTATGCAAGGTAAAGTAGTAAACGAAAATTTGTTAGGAAGTCGTTTTAACTTTTCTCGATTCATAGAAGCTGAATTATATAGAGGGATTAATTTAATAGAGTACTCTCTTGGGTCTTCTAGAAGGATGTATTGGGAAGAAGGGCAAAGATATTATTGTGTGGGATTAATTGAAAGGAAAAACTCTGAAGATATAAGAGTTTCCAACCTTTATACTTTCGATAAAAATGATCCTCTCAGAAAAAGATATTTAGATTTTATTCCCTCCTATTACGTTGTGTCAATTCTACCAGATTATTATGAACACTTGATAAGTGAAACCCTAGAGTTATATAATAAAAAAGGAGTCTATCCTAGTATTAGATCAATCAATCTATGCTATGAGGATAAAAAAGTTGTTTATTTAGAAGAATTTACTTTAGATAATGGTATACTTAACAGTTACGGTGTAATTTTAGTTCAAGAAAACGAAGTTACAGAATCGAATAAGAATTTATCATATTTTAGAAAAAAACTAAGGCTTATATTAGATAGTAAAAAAGATCTAAAAGAATTTCTTAGATTAATAAACCCTCATTTTAAAGAGGAAAGATGGGGAACAATTTTAGATGAGGAACTTAATAGAATCGGAGAAGTTCTTGATAGTGATGCTGATTTTGAATTTGAGGTTTGATGATTAAAATGGAAGAATTGGATTTTGAACAAGTATATAACATTGAAAAAGATAAAATTTTAAGATATTATGAAAGGCTTAAGAATCAATTCAAAAATTTAAGTCCAATTCAACTTGCGGCAAGGTTTTTATTTAACCAGTCAATAGGGTCTGATTACAAAGAGGTTTATAACACATTAATATATTTCAGAGATAAAATTGGGAAGGGTAGAAAACTCTTAGATTTGGCATTCGAATGGATAAGAGCTCAAAAAATCAGATTAGAATATAAGAAATATCTAGTTAGAGCTCAATATCCGTTTAATAATTTAAGTTTAGCTGTTGATGACTGTATTTTTAGATTCTTCTTAAAGTACGATAAGTATATAAGAAAATTACTTAAATCAGATATTCGCGAATATAATTTTAGTGCGTTGTATGAAATCTTTTTCAGCCCATATGATTCAAAAAACCTCAATATAAAAGACATTTTAGAAAGGCATATTGATAAAGTACCAACCCACTTTCAAGGATTGGAAAAGTTAAACACCAATATCATAGTATTAAGGTCTGGTTTATCAGTTATAATTGTAAAAGATTATGAAATCGTCTTATTTGCCAGAAAAGAAGAAAAGATGAGAAAGGAGCTTAAATTTAAAAAAAACAAAGTTGTTCAATTAGAATTGGAAAAAAAGTTTAATGGATATTTATTAGAAAGAGTAATTAGAACATTTTGCGTAAGAAAAATTGAAATTTCTCAAAAAGAAATTGAAAGTGCTATATCTCAATTTTTATCATCATATTTCAAATTCGGAACAATCTATAATTTTGATGATTTTAAAGATTTATTGACCCAAAATTTAGCTGAAGATATAACTTCAGCTTTATCAGAAAAATTTAGAAAAAATAATACTTTAGACAATATTAAACGCTCAGTATCGAATACTATGAACAGTTTTAATAGGATTAATAAAGTGCGAAAATTAGATGGACTTGCATGGAAAAATGATTTGATACCAATTCTTAAAAATTACATGACGAAATTTATTAGTACATTATACTAATAAGAAGTAATTTGGTTTAATAAAAGCTTGAATAAACACAAATTATCATGATTTTTTAAAAACTTCTTTACCCTTTTCTTTAATTATAGGATTTGATTCTTTTTCTATAAAACATTTTAGTTCTTTACAAACCAAAGGATTTTTTACCATATCAAAGGTATCCAAAAATCGTAATACTGCCCAACGAACAGAATCGTCGGGATCATTCAATAACGGTAATATAAATTTTAAATATTTTTTATCTCCAGCTTGTTCAATCTTAAATATTGTTCTGGCTCTAGTAATAAAATCGGGGTCATATAAGTGTGGAACTAAGAGATATTCAATCTTTTTATTTTTAATGAAATCTAAAATAAAATTAAAAACATCTATTTTAAAATTATGAATTTCATTCGTTTCTCTAATATAAAAATCTAAAACATTTTCTGCTTTCTTACCAATCTTCAATAGACTTTCAAAGGCAATGAAAAAATTATCTGATAAATCGGATTTATCCAATTTTAGGTTATCAAGTAAATAACTAATAATTTTGTCGTCAACTTTCGAAATTTCTATAACATCCCATTTTAGATCTTCTTCTTCTTCCCAGATTTTATTATCCCTTAAATAACTCACTTAATCATCCTATGAATTTTTTTCTTAATAATTAAAAAAAAATAGGATTTCTCTTTTAATTGATTTATTATTAAAATAGAAATAAAAGATTGAATACAGTTTAATTATCTCAAATTTTAATAATAAGTTGATAAAAAATTAATTGGTTAATAATTTTAACACTTGAGAAAAGGACTTTGAATTGGATTTAATTAAATGATTAACTGTTTGCAAATAATCAAAAAATTTTAAAAAATTAAGATTATTCTGATGTAAAAAGTAAAAGGGAATTCTAAGATTTCATTTCCAGTAAAGTATTCACATTATTATATAATATATCTTGTTTTTCTTCATGAGAGATTCTAGGTAAGGATAGAATTTTCTCAATTTCGATTGGTAATGTAGATGCTGTAGGTGAATCTGAACCAAACAAGATTTTTTCATGACCAATTGTCTTGATTAGATTATAAATACCAAAAGAAACAGAACAAGATGTTTCAAAATATATATTTTCATACCTCCTCAATGTCATTCCGACATCGAGTGCATATGACATTGTATTGGCCGCATGACCTACTATAATCCTTAGATTAGGATTTTTTAACGCCAAATTCGCAATGTCTCTTGTTGATACACCCCCAAAAAAAGACGTTTTAGGAAGTGAGTGTATGTAAAATATTAAATTTTTATCATAATCTTGCATAAATGAAATTAGCTTTTGGATATCATTCGGTACCTTGATAGCGTGAAAACCTGAATGTATCTTAACACCACAAAATCCTTCTTTAAAATGTTCTTCTAAAATTTTATAATCTTCTTCTTGTTCTTCTGGATCCATTTTAGGATTAAACCAAAAAAATTTGTAAAAACGATCAGGAGCTTTTTTAGCAATTTCTTTAACATCGGTGTGATCAAGTTGACCTTTAGTCATTAATTTCTTAAAATCATCCATAAATTTAGTAATCTTATCCCCTTCACTTATTGTAGAAGCAACCTCTTTCTGTCTTTCATGATATTTGGTTCTATTAATTGTTGTAATAATCGCCTTTTCTACATTGTATTGATCCATATAACTTATTATATCTTTATGAGGATTAAGGAACACACCATAAGTGTGAAGATGCGCGTCAAAAATCTTAAAATCATTTCTTAATATTATTTTTCACCTATAAGTTAGGAAATTTTGTTTAATAAAATATGATCAAAAAAGAATTTTTCCGAAAAAAAGGGGTATTTTACATTGATTTAATTTTTTCCAATATCATTTCTCTATTCTTTTCCCAGAATTTATCAACCCTTCTTTTTACTACTTTTTTAGCAACCTTTTTGATAATTGTTCTTTTAATTAGAGCACCCAAAATGTTCATAACTTCTTCCACCATAAGTGCTTTAATTATTCCTTCTATTGATTCGCCCTTAGATGTTTTTTCAAGCCATTTTTCAAAAACTTTATCAACATTCTCATGGATTTTTTCCTTTAATTCTGAAGAGATTTCTTCTTCCATTGTATTCTTCACTTAAATGATTTTGAATAATTGATAATAATCTTGTCATTTAAAATTATACAAATAGAAAATTCTTCTAAATTGGGTAATTACAGGATGTACTATCGGTGTTTGATAAATGTACCATTCTGATATTCAGTAAAAGCAACAGATAATTCTTCTTCAGAATTCATAACAATTGGTCCACGCCAAGCAACAGGCTCTTTTAAAGGTTTACCAGATATTAATAAGAATCGAACTCTTTCGTTTTCTGTGCTTATTTTAATTGAATCTCCTTCTTGGTATATTATTAGTGTTTCCTTTCCAATTAACTCGCTTTTTGTGTCATCGAAAAATGCTTCTCCTTCAATGGTATAGGCAAAAACATTATGTCCATTTAGTATATGATGAACAAATTCTGAATTTGGGCTTATAGTAACATCTAGATATTCTGGTTCGGTGACTATATCCTGAACAGGTCCTTTAGTTCCGTATATTTCACCGGAAATTATCTTAATTTTATTATTGCTATTATTCAAATATATTTCTGGAATTTCATTACTTTTCAGATCTCGATACCTTGGTTCCATCATCTTATGTGTAGCTGGCAGATTTGCCCAAAGCTGAAATCCCCAAAGTAAGGTATCATTTTCATCTTTTTTAGGCATTTCTTGATGGATGATACCTGATCCAGCTGTCATCCATTGAACATCACCTGCTTCTATAACATCCCCATTTCCTAAACTATCACCGTGCTCTACCTTACCATGTAGCATGTAAGTAATAGTTTCTATGCCACGATGAGGATGCCAAGGAAATCCCTTTATATAATCATTAGGGTTGTCAGAATGAAAATCATCAAGAAGCAAAAAAGGGTCTAAAGAAGGATCCGCATATCCGAATGCGCGCTTTAGTCGAACACCAGCACCTTCAAAAGTAGGTTTACTTTTTAATGTGACTTTAATTTTTCTAATATTGACCATATTTCATTAAACCTTAATCATACAATTATTTCTTTGCCTTATAAAAATTAAATTCGGATGAAATAATGTAAATAAATCATAAATCAGAACCAATTAATAACTATACTTATTTTTTAGAAAATACTAATATGTTTTCAAAGGAAAAATTTATTTTTAATGAATACGAGAATAGGAATTAATCTAAAATTATAAATAAAAACAAGAAAATCGAAAAGAAAAAGATGAATGAAAAAGAGGTATTCAAATGATAAAAAGGATTGTGCATTTTAATGTGGTCTGTTCAGACATTGAAAAATCATTAGAATTCTATTGTGATCTACTAGGAGGGCATCTACTCGGTAATAGAGAGAAGGAAGCCATTATTAAGAGGAAGACCGAGAGCCATGGCGTCGGGATTGGTCTTGGATTGGGGGAGACGGCCGAATGGAAAGGTTGGCTTATTCGGTTTGGTTATGATAAGAGTTCTACAGTAATTGATCTTCTTCAATGGACTAAACCACCTTCCACTGGAAAATCTTATGAAAGATTAAACAACGTTGGAATCACTCGGTTCGCTCTAGAAGTGGATGATGTTGACAAAATATATAAAGATCTGAAGTCAAAGGGCGTCGAATTCATCAGTCCTCCTCAAGATGCAGACCTAGCACCTGAGACACCTGGCCAGGGGCTAATAAGACTCGTTACAGCCAAAGATCCAGATGGAATTGGAGTAGAATTCGTAGAATTTATCCGGAATCAGGATTGAACGACTGGGAAACAGGTAAATGACTCAGTATTTATTTTTCAATATGGTATATATCTATATCCGAGATTGTTGTTACTAAACCATTATTTTCTCCGCTCATCTGGTACCTCCACTCTTGGTCTTTTATCTTTGTATTTTATTAGATAGTTTCAGAAATTTCATTTTTCTTTAACATCTAGATAATAATAAAGATATACTAATAAATTTTCGAACGAATTGTGGTTTATTTAATCAATAACTTTAGAGTATTTGCCCTTGATCAGTTCGAATCATGCGAATAAATCATAAATCATAACCACTTAATAACTACACTTATTTTAACATAAATATTAATCAACTCTATGTTAAATCACAGATTAATTAATCCCCCTCGAGAACCCAAGAAGTTTATTAAGGAAGCAATTAAATTCCTGAATAAGCATGCTAAAGGTAAAAAAGTATTTTGTGCTTTATCAGGGGGAATTGATAGCTCAACGGCGTACCTTTTACTCAAAAAGGCAAAAATTGATACAATCCCTGTTTTTATTGATCATGGGTTAATGAGAGTTATTAGAGGTGTCGAAGAGAGAGAATATATTAAAAAATTGTTTCCTGATATAATTATATTAGATATTCGTGACCAATTTCTTACCAAAATTATAGGTGAAGGAGATGCTGAAAAGAAAAGACATTTATTCAAGGATGCCTATTCTGGTACTATTAGTGAAGTTATAAAAGAAGAAAAATGCGATCTTCTCGCAGATGGAACAATACTCCCCGATATAGAGGAAAGTTTTGGGGTGAAAATCACTGATTTAAAAGAAACTATGACATTAGATGAAGAACTTGCCTTGAAAAATACTCATATGAAAGGGTTTGTAAAAAGTCAGCATAATGTAGAAATTGAATATGAAGTTGAGGCAACAATTCAACCAGTAGCAAGTTTAACTAAACATGAGATACGTAAAGTGCTTGAATATCTAGGAATGCCAAATGACCTAATTTATAGGAAAGCGTTTCCAGGACCTGCCTTATCAGCTCGAATCATTGGTCCTGTCACCTTTGAAAACTTAAAATTTGAGAAAAAGGTTCATGACCTCGTCGAATCTCGTGTAGAAGATTTCTATAAAAATAAATATGGAAAGACAATGATTATAAACGATTATGGCGAACAGGAACCCTTCCAAGTTTTTGCTGCAATTAGTGAAGGTGTTATTAATAAGAAAGTTACTGGATTAGTTGATGGAAGCAGAACTTATCAGACACCTAAAATTGAAAAAGGAGAATGGGATTATAATAGGCTTATTAAAAAAGCTTCAGTAATAGAAGGTTTTTCTCGGATTTTATTTGAACTAGGTAATAATCCTACAGGTCAATATGATGTAATCATTAGATCAATCAATAGTAGAGATGCCAGAACCGCAACAGTCACAAATTTACCACTTGAGCTGTTAAAACAGATAAAACAAGACCTTCTTGAAATTCCTAAAACTAAAATCGTATACTTCGATGTAACTCCAAAACCACCAGCAACAATAGAATATGTATAAATATTATTACATGGAAATGTCTTGCTTCATCTAACATATAACTCCCATTTTATATTTTATTAAACATTACTATGAGTTTATTTTATCTTGAAACTAAGTAAGAAAATCAATAATCATTTTTGCGATTAGCAATGGGTTTGGTGTAAAAAGACCATGTCCAAGGCTATCAAGTAAAGATAATCTTGCTTCAGGTATGTTTTCTGCTAATAGAATTGAGTTTTCATGAGGAACTAGTATATCTTCCTTCCCGCTTAACACTAAAGTTGGAGCTTTTATGCCTTTTAGCCTTTCATATGAATTAAAACTAAATGCTGCCATCAATTGACGTCTGTACGCATAGGGTGGTATTGGCGCTAAGAGAGATCTACGTATATATTCTTCCACCTCAACGGAGTTATTTTGTATAAAACTTTCAGTGAAATAAATGGGAAGCCAATTTCTGAGTAATTCTTCATCTGATAAGCCTTTCCGATTACTAGCTAGTCCTTCTCTTACTTCTTCCGATGCAGGAACGCTTTTTGGACCGCCACACCCTGCTGAACATAATATAAGTTTTTTTACTTTTTCAGGATAATTTAAAGCGATCTCTTGACCAATTGATCCCCCCATTGAATATCCAAGTATGTGTGCTTTTTCTATATTTAAAACTTTCATTAGACCAGTTGTATCATCAGCCATCATCTTAATTGAATATTCGGTATCAGGTTTATCTGTACGACCTGCTCCTCTATTATCGAACAGAACCACTTTAAAATGTTTTGAAATTTCTTTCACTAAACTCAAAGGCCAACGATATACATCAGAGGATAATCCTCTTATCATTAAAAGCGGAAAACCCTCTCCATGAATCTCGTAATATATATTTATATCATTAACTTTTACTTTTGGCAAAAATGGATTATCTCCAAATATTTTTATTTATTAAATTTTTTAGGAAGTCAAGTTAAAAAAGAATTAGCTTTTTTGGTATATAAAGGCTTATATACTACAAGGTACCATAAGAACTTATTGAATATAATTATGAAAGAAAACCAAAAAATAATAATAACCGCTACCACGGCAAATTCTTTGGTATATTCTGAAGTAAAAAATTGGGCAGAAACAACTGAGCAACTAATTGAGGATGTAGTCGAATGTTGTGAAGCTGGTGCTGCAGTTGCTCATGTTCACTTGCCTCGAGGAGAGGAAATTGAAACAGTCAAAAGGATACGAGAAAGATGTGATATAATTATTCAGGCGGGGCTGTCTAGTGAGTCGATCCAACAAAGAAAAGGAGATTTTGATGCTAAACCAGAAATGATGTCAGTAATGCTGAATCATGATGCTGAGTATTTTGATCAAGTTAAAGTGGATATTCTACATCCAATAAAAGAATTGGAAGAATACTGTATGAAATTAAAAAAATATAATATTAAGCCTGATTGGGAATTGTGGCATACGGGATCTTCCTGGAATTTAAATTATTTAATCGATAAAAGATTAATAGAATGGTCAAATCCGCATATTTTAACTTTATTCTTCAATTGGCCAGGAGGTATGTGGAGTCCAGCAAATTATCAAGAATATATGTATAGAAAAAAATTCATACCACAGAAATCTATTCATGGTGTGAGTGTAATGGGAGAAGATCAAATGAAGCTTTTAGTATTTGTTCTTACCCATGATGGAAATATAAGGGTTGGTACGGAGGATTACCCGTTCATTAAAAAGGAAAAACCAGCAAAAAATAATGCAGAAATTATAAAAAATTATGTCGATATTTGTAAATATGTTCGTCGTGAAATAGCAGATCCATCAGAAGCAAGAGTTATATTAGGATTAAAATAACAATGGTGAAGGAAGAGAAGTTTATACACATTCTAGTACTGCTAATTAGCGTTAATTAAAAAAATTAAGAGAATTTAAATTAGTAAAAATATGATATTTAAAATAAATAGGTGTTAAATTTGGTAAAGCATATTGGAATTGTTGCTTGTAGTGCAGAAGGGGCAGCCTTATGTTATACTACAATATGTATAGAAGCGCAAGAAAAATTGTTTAAATATAGACATCCTGAGATCACTATGCATACACCACCTCTTTCTGATTATATGCAATACATTTGGAATGGGGATTGGGAAAAAGTAGCAGAGCTAATGCTCACTTCCACGGAAATTGTAGCAAAAGCAGGAGCTGATTTTGCAATTTGCCCTGATAATACAATACACCAAGCATATAACCTAATGATATCCAGATCACCAATCCCTTGGTTGAATATTGCAGAAGTTGTAGGAGAAGAAGCTAAAAATAAGAAATTTAAACATTTAGGTATATTGGGAACAAAATATCTTGTCACATCACCAGTTTATCCCGATGCTCTTAAAAAATTTCGGATTAACTGTGAAATTCTACAAGAAAGAGATCAAGAAAAAATAGATCATATAATTTTTGAAGAATTAGTAAATGGTATTTTTACTGAGAAATCTAGTGTATTTTTTAATAAGATACTACAAAAACTTAAAGCTAACGGTTGTGATGCGGTTGTATTAGGATGTACGGAAATACCTCTATTAGTTGATCCAGATAATTCACCGTTACCCCTCCTCGATTCTACACGATTGCTCGCAAGAGCTGCTATTAAAAAAGCTCTTGAATAAAAGTATAATTTTTCAATTTCTTCAATTTTTATTTTATTTCTTTAGGCTTTTCTCTAGGCAATCTTTCATCTATAGGCAGTAATGGGTTAAACTTTTTATGAGGTTCTGTTTGATACCAATATGCAGTTGATGACCAATCATCCGAACGTTGATTAGCGTGTCCATGTTCTATTTTTATCTTAATATTTTTATGAAAGTAAATTGGATCCTCAATATGATACCGATAATATGAGATCTTTCCACTCCAATTCTTCCCACCAGTTAAAGTTACTCCAAAATAAGGTGAACAATAATATTGAATAGGGCACCACGAGCCACAGAAATAGTCTTCTGTTCCTGTTCCATAAAGAACGATTTCACCATCATCAATCTCAATGTAATCATCGCCTTCACCTGGCCAATTATGTCTTTCAGTTTCAAATAAGTTGTGGATATCTAAATGACACCCCACGTAATGTCCCTCTCCCTCAGCTTCCATAACTAAATAATCTTCTTCATGAGAGGGATTTTTTTTACTAAACATTGATGCTTTATAATTTCTTTTCTTTAGATATTCATAGTCTTGACCTTCACAAGGATTTTTTCTTCTCCATAAAGCATGAAATCTTCCATAAGATGGTTCAATTTCAGAATATTCCTCATAATCAATATAAAAATAACATATTAATTTGCTTTCATCGCTTTCATTTTCGACTTCGATTCTTGCTCTTCTAGAAAACGGCATGGGGAAAAAGCAATTAAAGCCCTTGCCATCATTAGGACCCATTGATAGTGGTAAACTCCAAAAATTTACAGTTTTCCCATGTCCAATACCAAAAAAATCACCAATTGGACATTCAACAGAGGGATTTTCTTCATCATCCCACCACATTCGAATAATGACTTTCCTTAAATAATTATTATCTTGGGATGCCAATGTCATCCAAATGTGTTTTATTATACCCGATCCATGTATATCACATATATTGTATTTTTCCTTGTTTTCTATAAATACAAAATCTGCATTTGCCCCACTTTTATCGTAGCTGGAAATTCTCTTTCTTTTGACATTTTTTTTAATTTTTGCTAAATTCGAGAGCGAATTAAAACCAAATTCCATTTAAATCCCCTATAAATAATTATAAGATTAAATTTTTGAAATGAATTAAGGTTTATTATAAGCAATATCTAATTTGAGCTCGATTCTTATCATTGCCCCTGAATCTGTACATAAATCCTTCTATTACGAGGACCATCAAATTCAGCAAACATTATACCTTGCCATGTTCCAAGCATTAACCTGTTTTCATGGATTAACAATTCAACTGAGTGTCCTATAAGCGAACATTTGATATGGGCATCTGAATTTCCTTCTCTATGCTTAAAGGTGTATCCTAATCCTCCTTCATGTGGAATAAGTTTTCCTAAATAGTTACTTATGTCTTTTATTACTGAAGGATCTGCATTTTCATTAATTGTTATCCCTGCTGTAGTATGAGGTATAAATACTCGACATATACCCTCTTCTATATTTGAATCTCTTACAATTTTATGTACTTCATTAGTTACATCTAGAAGTATTTCTCTATCTGGTGTTTTAAGTCCAAATTCTTCAAATTTTATCATATCATCACCAATTATTATTTAATTTGTAAATACATAAATTAGTTTCTATTCATCAAAAGAGCCATGTTTTCCTTTTCCTTGAATAAAGTCTTTACTCCCTTTTAGATGTTCTCCTGCTTCTAAAGTATTTAAACCATATTCAAACTCTTGAAGCATTGCATCTTTTATATTCAATCCAAACTGACTATAAGAGGATAATCTGTCATTTCTCATACATATTTGTGGAAATTCAGCAATCTGTCTTGCTAATTTCTCAGCTTCTTGTCTTGATTGCCCAATATCAACAATTCGATTTGCTAATCCCCAATTATATGCTTCCTCTGCATTGACAGGACGCCCTGTAAGAATCATATCTAAAGCTCGACTTAACCCAATAAGCCTTGGAAGTCGAACTGTACCACCATCAATCAGAGGGACTCCAAATCTTCGGCAAAATACCCCAAATATGGCATCTCTCTCAACTACTCGCATATCACACCATAAAGCAAGTTCAAGACCCCCTGCAACTGCGTATCCTGCTACTGCAGCAATCACTGGTTTGGATAACTGCAGTCTTGATGGACCCATTGGACCATCCCCATCTTTTTCTTTTCGATTTCCCCCTCCCTCAGCAATATTTTTCAAGTTTGCTCCTGAGCAAAAAGTTTCATTTGCTCCCCATAAGACACCAACTAAAGCTTTTTCATCTAATTCAAATTCTCTAAATGCATTAGCAAGTTGATTAGCAGCATCTTTATCTACAGCATTTTTCACTTCTGGATTATCAATTATTACTGTAAAAATTGGATAATTCTTTTCGACTCTAATTACCATATAAGAAATAGTAGTTGAATAAAAAAAAATATTCCTTTAGGAAAAACCAGATTTGTAGAATTAATTTAAAAAATACAGCTGATAATGAAATAAAAAAATGAAATTATAAAAATAAATTATTTTTGATTTGTTAGATACTGATTCATTTCCATGAAACTACTTGTTCTAATAAGTGCTGCTTTAAGAAATTGGAACCCAATATCATATGTAGAGCCATCTCCTCCAATATGAATAACCCAGGGGATATCTCTATCATATAGACCCTTAGCTTTCATGATTTTTTTAGCTGTTATTATGCCATCTGCAACTGTGGCACCTGATTCAAATAAGTGATGCACCCAGGGAACATTCCAAGAAGTTACGTTATCTTTCGAAGTGGATACTTCAGAGCAGCTTGTATTATTCACATAAATAATATTATTGCCTGCTACAGCTGTAGCAGCAGTAGCCATTTGATTTAACACCATTCCTGCCCCACATCCAGGACAAAGCCCATGACCTCGTTGTAAATGAGTTTGAGGAACTAATTTTTTTCTATTTACCCTATATAAATCAATTGGCTTTTCAGCTCCGAATTGTTCAATTAATCCTTTTAATTTTTCATTTCTTTTTTCTGTTAAATAAATGATTTCATTAATTTCTTTTTCCATGAATTTTGGTTTAAATAAATGTCTAAATCTCCCCATTGATTTTAGGTATTCTACAAATTTATCTTTATCAAGATCTAATCCTCGGTAATATGTAAAAACTGGAATTCCATCTTCCACTCTAATAGTATATAACGGCCAATAGCCACAGTCTGTTGCTAATTTTGATATTTTGAATGCGTCAGCAGCTTCATGTCTCCAACCTCTCATACAATCTGAATATGCTTGAATGAATGCAGAACCATTTGATTTGAGAGCATCCATCATCTTTCCCATAAAATCATTAGGATATGCTGGGTTAACTGTAGCTAAGAAAAGTTTTTTAGTCCCATAGAAAGCGAAGGGTGTAACTAAATCTTGTTTTACTCCAACCTTTCCAGGTATTTTCTCTCCTGCAGGACCAGTTGTTGTAGATGCGTAAGGAGGAGTTGCTCCACTTTCTTGAATTCCCGTGTTCATAAACGCTTCATTATCATAGTTAAAGAATAACACATTGCATTTTCCATCTCTTGCTAAAATATCTTCAAAATTAATTATAGTTCTTTCTGGTTTTGACATTCTATTCACTCACCCCAAGAATTTTTTCCTTAGTTTCTCTTACCCCGAGATACATATAAAGTGGACCTTTCATATCAGTTATCGAAGCCATTTTCTTTTTCGCAATATCAAATTCATCTCTGGTAACATCTCGACCACCTAAACCCACAATAAAACTTCTAAAGATTGTTCCAAGTGGATAAAGTGCAGTAGCTATGGACATTGAAAAGGGAGGTAACATGCCATTTAAAGAATCGCTTTTTTCTAGCAGAATAAGCTTTTCTATACCATATTCTTCAATAATTTTTCTTAGTTCTTCATAAGGAAATGGTCTAAAGGCTCGGATTTTGATTAAGCCAATATCCTTATTTTTAGTCATCCAGCTTATTATATTCCCAGACAATGATCCCATAGTACATATTGCTGTTTTTGATGAATTATCCAAATTATAAGTTTCAATTAAATTATATTCTCTCCCAGTTTCTTTTTTAAATTTTTTGAACACATCAGTCATTTGACCCAAAACTGGTTCTTTAGCTTTATCTAAATTAGCTCTGCCTTCCATAAAATAAGCAGGAGTGACTATTCCACCCCAAGTTCCCGGTTTTGAAGGGTCAATTGTCTCTCTTGGTTTTTTGGGAGTCATTCTTTTTACAATTTCATCAGGAATTAAAGTTAATTTTTGTACAGAATGAGATATTATAAATCCATCATGAACGAAAATTGTTGGGAACAAAGAATCTTCGGATATCATAACTGAAAGTATCGCTGCATCATAGGTCTCTTGAACATTTTCAGAAACGATTATATTCCACCCAAGTTCCGAATTAACTTGTGTATATTCCCAAGAATTCCAAATAGATAAATTTGGGGAGTTAAAAGCACGAGCGGAAATCATCATCGTTAAGGGTAATCTCCATCCAACTGCCATTGGTAGAGCCTCTGTCATCAATAAGTACCCTTGACTTGCTGTAGCAGTAAAAGCTCTTGCTCCTGCGGCACACGCTGCAGTTGAGAAACTTATCGCAGCCAATTCAGATTCGACATTTACAAAGGCAGCCTTTAATCTACCTTGATGGACTACATCAGATAATCCTTCTACTGATTGGGTTTGTGGTGTAATGGGAAAAGCACAGATAACATCTGGGTCAGTTTGAGTAACACCACCAGCAACGGCATAATTTCCTATCATCGTGGTGGTGATTGGCTCTTTAATTTCTTTAAAAAATAATTTCATTGGTTCAATACTCAATTTTATCTACCTCTTTATTCTGGTGCGGCACATGACGCCGGACCTTGTTTTAATCTTTTGCTAATAGCTTCAACTGGACAAATTTCAAGGCAATTTTGACATGATTTACAATGGAGTATATCAATACCCTTCATGTGCCATAATCCATCCTCTCCCTTTTCTCTAATTATAGAAAAGTCTGGGCAAATATACCAGCACTGAGCGCAGTCTGTACATTTTTCTTCATCCCAAATCATGTCCCATTCACCCCAAGAACCTGTGTTCACTTGATTGCTTCCTATCTCTATAACTGTTTCATCGCAATACCAAACACCTGCTTTATCTAATTCTTTAAAGCCCGGTAACCCCGGAAATACTTGCTGCCATGGAATTTTTGTATCCATAGTAAGATCTGGATCAAGACCAATATCATAAACACATGTTTCTTCGATTGCTTGTTTAATCGCAGCTACATTTTTTCCAGCAATCTCTCCTTTAAAACGGCTCAGAATCGCATCGTCTAAAGCTTCTACCGTAAATATTGGCCCAACCCTAAGAAGAGCGCCAAGTATAATAGTGTTTGTTATATTTCTGCCCAAAACTTCTAAAGCGATTCTTGTAGCATCAATAGTGGCGACATTTATATCAGTTCTACCTACGATATTTTGAATATCTTCCTGATTTAATGTTGTATTAACGATTAACCATCCTCCCTTAGCTAAACCAGCAGTTACGTTAATTTCACCTAGAAGAGAAGGATCTAATACACAAACAAAATGAGGTGAATATACTTGCTCATTGGACCTTACGAGATCATCATTTGCGCTAAGTCTCACATAACTTTCAGTAGGAGATCCCATTCTTTCTGCACCAAAAAGAGGTTGGCAAACACCATATCCATAAAATGCTTCTACGCATAAGTTTGAAGCAGTCACACCTCCTTGTCCACCTCTAGCGTGAAATCGAAGATTTATAACATTATCCTTTAATAATTCTTTAAATTGTTCTGGAGTCAACATTTTAGAAAACTTCTTTTTTATATTAAATTAAGATCTATAAATTAAATCTTGGAAAATAATTTAAGTTTTATACATTAATTATTAAATTTTTACAAGATTTAGCTTTTTTATTATTAATTGAACAAAGGAAGAAATAGATATTTAATTAAACTCATTATCTAATTTCTTAATTACATCAACACATAAAGTAAGAATATTGTTAATACCTTCTTTAGACACTAAGTTCATATTATCTCTCTCTGTATGGACAAATTTCAAACCAGGTTCAGAAGCAAGCCAGCATGCTTCAAACCCTTCCTGTACAATGGGCATAAAATCAGACCACACACCAGTGGGAGAATATATATCTTTTATTTTAATATGTTTTTCTTTAGCACTTTCTAAAAATAGTGTATTCAATTTTTTAGAAGAAGTTTTCCGTGGAATCCCATAAGAACTTGTTAATCTAATTAGCTCTGCGCCTCCAATAAGATCTAGGTTTATGAAAAACGTTGAGTTAGTGTTTAATTTGTTTTTAAATTGATGGATAAAATGAATTGCCCCTCCTAAATTTATCTCTTCTGAACCCGGACTTAAAAATGTTAAATCAATATTGTTAGTTGGATTTGTTTTATAGTATCTTGCGAGCTCTATTATTGATCCTACGGCGGCGGCATTATCGAATGCACCTGGAGAATTATTTCCTGTTTTGTTAAAATAATTAAGTGCTCCAATTAATGCAATAATTAGACTCACATCTAATAAAATATTGTTCAAAATTGGCAGTTCAAAATTAATTAAAATTTTAAGAAGGCTCAAAATACAGTATAGCATATAAAGAATAAGAGAACTAAATATGAATATTAAAAATATCATAATGCGTGTTGATGTTGGAAATACTTGAGATTTAGAATCCCAATGTCCCATAAAAATTACTTTACATCTAGAATTCTTACTTTTTAAATCAACCCATATATTTTCAGTTTCATAATTATTTTTCATATTTTTACATAATTTTATTTTAGTAGAAGTAGCAGTTTGAAGTGCTTTAAATGAAAGGAAGAGTGCTATAGCAATTAAACCTAAAGTTAATAAAGGATTTATATAGAGTGAGAGGCTTAATAATATCAATCCCGTTCCTAGTATTAGAAAGATATATCTTGAGTAAATTAAATTATTAAAGGAAGTCATAAACTCATGTCGATTTATTGACTCGTATCCTGCATTTTTAAATTCTTCTACTACAGTTTCAATTGCTTTCTTCTCTCCCTCAGAACCTATTAATCGAGGGAATGCCAGCCTTTCTGTTATTCTATATGCGTTGTCTACTTCAATCAACTTATTAGAACCTTTTTCATCAATAGAATTATGTTTTAATTGATTTTTTTTTGTTTTTGATTTAGGTATCATAAACCATTATAATCTAAAAAATATTTAAACCACTCGATTGGTATGGGCAACTTAAGGTTCAATTTATTTCGCTTTTTATTGCAACCTTTGAATAATTGTCAAATATATCTGTTAATAATTTAGTATTATTTAAAAAATGATATTATTATCAAATATTTTTAAAAATTCAGCAAATTACTAGATTAATCCAATAAGGATTGTCCTTCTCTTTACTTCATGGTAATTTTAAATTTTCTACTGAAAGTAGAGTAGGTATTGGAACAAAATTTAAATTATGTTTCCAACTTTTCATAACTCAATATGATAGAACTATCAATTATTTAGATATTTCGTCGACCTTTTTAATATAATCTGGAACAAAATGAGTTTTTAACAGGTTAGAATTTCCAGTAGATATCAAATTTCCTTCTAGATCATAAATTTCACCTATAACGTGAATAATATTTCTCCCTTCCCTCATTATTTTCCCAATGACTCTAACATTTTCCCCAACTTTTACTTTACCTAAATAATCTACATGAAAATCTATACTAATTGGAAATCCTTCAAATCCTAAAGTAGCTGTAGTCATACCTATTGTATCATCCATCAAAGCACATTGCATACCCCCGTGTAAAAGCCCAGTTGGATTCGCCATTTCAGGTCTCACTTCGAATTCCAATTCAATTTTGCCATATTGTGCCTTAATTATCTTTCCATCTAGCCATTTTGAAAAAGGGGGTACTGGAAAATCTTTTAAATTTTTCCCTTTGAATGTGTTGAATAATTTAACCATTTGTTCCGATCTTTTCTTTATCTTATCTTTATCTTCCATCATTACATCCTATCCTGTTCTTAAAATTGTAACATAAGTTTCTTAAACATTAATTATCTTACCACCCTTAATAAAAGTACTTAATATTAGAAAACTAGGTCATAATCGAAGACTTAATCATTTTAAAGATAAGGATCATAGTGAACATAATGCTGAATTTTATTAAAAAAAAAAAGTTGATAAAATAAATGAGAAATTCATTACAATAATAGTCTTCACTTTTTTAAATGTTGCTAGTATAGAACTGATATCACTTGCATCAATTTTTAGTATAGACATTATCTTCAACAACAAGATCCTATCCTATTCTTATAACTGTATAACAAGATTCTTAAGCATTAATTATAATACTACTCTTAATAAAAATACTTGATATCAAAAAGAAATAGAGCATAAGGAATTGTTTAATGTTTACAATTCTATTTTTTAAAGGTAAAAAAAAAAAAAATTTAGTTATATTTTTTTAGGAATAAATCGAACAATATTACTATTTCCAGCATCCTTTCCAGGTATGGTGTTCAACGCCAATTAAATAGTTACCAGTCAAGATATGATCAGCACGGTTACTGACAATAGCCATATAGAAGTAATCGCCTTTAGATCTTGTAAGCCACATTCTACCAGTTTGAGTGCCATACCGAACCCACATGCGACGAGCCCACTTCATATCCATAGCTGGCCACTCGTCATATTGAACGTTTAATACTGTTACTTCCCAATCGTTATAGAGTATCCCATCGGTTACATACCATCCATCTGTTGCCCAACCATCTTCACCTGCTTCAACATCATCAGAGAATCCAATTTCGGGGATTGAAATATCATCAACATACATATTTTGTAAAGTAAATGCACCATCTTGCCACAAACGGAAGTGTACCTCAACTTGATGACCTTTAAAAGCGCTTAAATCCATACTTATTGGTATCCATCCATCACTTGCTCCTGTAAATCCAAACCATGTACCAGCAGCTTCATAGTCTGTTGGTTCACGACCAGCAGGAGTATATGGATTATCTTGAGGTTGATCAACAAAAGTTCGCATAGGTAAATACTCATAATCACCAAGACTTATATTATAAATCCACATTCGAGCATTAGGATCATTCAATGTAACCCATTCACCAGTTGTTAAATCATGGACTTCAACATAGCCATAATCCCAATCATCTTCGATTTCGAAATATGTCATAAAGTTTAATGTCGCACCGTCATCGGGGATAGTGAAGGTCTGAGAGAAGCTCCTCCATGCCCAAGCATTAGCATCTGAATACCATTCATAAGTGCCACTAAATGCTGTAGTACCAGAAAATATATCTCCTTCCATGTACACTTTAGCAAATGTATCAGTTGTAAATCTATAGTAATGTGCGGTATACGGTTGTGGAGATCCCCACCAACCAGAGAGCTCCCAATCTCCATAAAAGATTGGTTCTCCCCAGTAATAAGTTAAAGAATCATCCATTGTCCAACCCCAAGAATCTGGGCCAAGATCCAAGGATTCATAACCATATTTACCTCCCCATTTTTCAGTTTCATCAAGGTAATTCGCTATCGTCCAACGGTCAAACAAACTATCAAAGGAGATACAATATCCATGGGCATAAAGAGTATTTTGAACTCCCTCGATGCCATTTGCTTGTTCTTGGACTAAATCTTTGATAAAATCTATTCCACCATAATGCTCAAAGAGGTAAAGAATGAAAAGATAACTTGCACCATAATCTTCTAATCCTCCGCCCCAGAATGTAAGAGACGTAAGCCAGTGAAAAACTACATAGTACGCTAGATGACTAGCCCAATGACCATAACCACACAAATAGATTGCTAAATCAGCACAACCCTCATCCACCCAAGATGGTTCATCTGGATCTTGATCAAAATGAACAAGATGCTGAAATTCATGAGCAAAAGCGCCCTCCATTGTTCTATCTGAGCCCGGACCAACCCTGTTTTCCCAATCATATGTATCACAGTGAAAAATATTTTTGTTATATTCTGCGCTAGTACTTGCTGAAAAGTATCCTACAGCATAAGAGGTTTGTGAGTCATCATAATAAGATTCATCGCGAATGTTGAAAATTAAAACCCAAACTTTTTGTCCTTCATCACCCCGAGGAAGTGGTTCTCCAAAAACGCTAGTAACAGTTGGATAGATATTATCATCAAATTCCTCCATCAATCCTTCGAGCTGAGGTATTGAGATTAAATCTCCATATCTGTCCCATGTTCCATAAGGATTAGAAAAATTATAATAAGTCCCATCAAAACTATCGTATGCATCTTGTGTGATAAGAATAAGACAATGTAGTCCTTCTAATACAACGATAAAATCTTCATCATATCCTCCATAATAATCATCAGATAACTCAAATGTAAAAGGATCACCAAGTTCTGCTGGTTCTCCTATTGGTGAAGCTTGAGTCGCGCTTGCTGGTCCAAACTTTGCTGCTTCTTTTCTAATAGCTAATTCATCTTCACCAAGCATATCAGGAGTAAAATCCATAGGAACTCGATCTTTTAATATTCTAGGTGTACCACTAGCACTTGTTAGAGGGATAAAAGCCATGAAAGAACCGCCAAGAAAGCTGAATATGACTAGCATTATTAATATTTTTTTTCTCATTTTTTTATCAACTCATTTTTTTTTAAATTTTTTTAATATTTGTTCTATAAAATTCATTATTTTCCGCGCGGAAAGAATGAAATATTTTGAACATTTCTAAGAAGACTTGAAACTTAAAAATAATTTCAAGGCTTTCTGTGATTGAAATATTTGAAACCTTGTTATTTAAAATTTTCCCTTTTATCCTGTAAGAAAAGTGAAAAATAGTGGGTCTGTTATCCCATTATATATAAACTTTATTATGGCCTATTTCAAAGAGAATTAAATTACAGAAATGTAATAAACCGATAATTCCAATAATCTAACGTTTGAATTATCCAGAGAATAAAAAATGAGATTTTTACAAAAATGTATTTTCTGATCTTCTTAAAGTGATCCCCGTTTTTTCTAAAATTTCAAATTATTTAATAAAAGGAAAGAAATAATTATCTATTTTAAAGCTATTTTACTTACTTGCGAGACTATGTCGGCAAACTTTTTACCTTCTGCTGCAGAGATCCATTCAATGACAAATCTCTCATCAGAAATCTTATTTTTCTTCATCCAGCTTCTAATTCTTTTTTCTCGCTTTATGGCAAAATCATTTCCAGTAATATAATGACAATCTTGTGGATGGCATCCAGTCAACATAACAGCTCCTGCTCCACGGTTAAAACAGTGTTGAATAAAAGAAATATTTACTCGTCCAGAACACATAGTTCTAACAATTCTCGTGTTAGTTGGATATTGGATTCGACTTGTTCCAGCCAAATCCGCTCCTGCATATGAACACCAATTACAAGCAAAAATTAATACTTTTTTCTTAGCATTTTCACGAAGAGCTATATCAATTTGTCTAAGGATCATGACGTCTGTAAAATTTGTCATGGTAATAGCATTTGTAGGACAATCTGCGGCACAAGTTCCACAACCTTTACATAACACTGGAATAATTCGTGCAGGTGTTTTTTTTTCTTGATCAACACTAATAGCACCGTAAGGACAACGAGATACACAAATCCCACAACTAGTACACTTATCTGTATCCACAAATGCATATAAAGGTTCTACATGGAACTCTTCTTTTGAAAGCAAATTTCCACAGCGTCCTGCAGCAGCACTTGCTTGTGTAACAGTTTCTCTAATATCCTTTGGTGATTCTGCCCCTCCAGCTATGAAAATACCATCAGTTGGGGTATCTACTGGTCGAAGTTTAGGATGTGCTTCAATGTAAAATCCATTTGAATCCTTAGCAATAGGAAAAGGAATAGATTCTGATGAACCTTCAACTCCTATAGAAAGGACTACTAAATCAAATTCTTCAGAAAGGATTGTTCCAGTACTTATATCTTCAACATTGACAATAAGATTATTAGTAATCGGATTTTCTTTAATTTGACCAGGACGCCCACGTATATATAAAACACCTTCTTCTCTTGATCGTGAATAAAGTTCTTCAAATCCTTTACCAAAAGCCCTAATATCAATAAAGAATATTGTGACCTCAACATCAGGCCAATGTTCTTTAATTAAAAGGCTATTCTTTATACTTTCCATACAACAGAAGTTAGAACAGTATGGATTAAATCTCTTATCACGCGATCCTACACAATTAATAAAAGCAACTTTTTTTGGCTTCTTAAGATCACTGGGACGTACAAGTTCTCCATCTGTTGGTCCTGCTGCATTAATTAACCTTTCGAATTCAAAAGTTGTTATAACGTTAGAATAATTACCCCATCCATATTCAGGGAGTTTAGAGGCATCAAAAAGTTCAAAGCCTACTGCGATAATAATAGTTCCAACTTTATAATTAAAGGTTTTTTCGGAATCCTCATAATTTATGGCTTCTTTTTCACATTCAGGAACACACTTTCCACAGGCCAGAGGAGAGAGACCTAAACAGCTTTTTTCATCAATTATATAACTAGCTGGTACTGCTTGTGGATATGGGATATATATTGCTTTTCTCCAACCTAAGTTGCCAGAATACTCATCAACAACGTTTTCAGGGCAGATTGAGACGCAATCCCCGCATGCAGTACAGAGGTTTTCATCTACATAGCGTGGGTATTTTTTAATTGTAACTTCAAAATTACCAACATATCCAGATATATCTGTAACTTCAGCACATGAAATTAAATTAATATTTTCATGATTACCTACATCAGCCATTTTGGGACCTAAAATACAGATTGAACAATCCATTGTTGGAAAAGTTTTATCGATGAGAGCCATCTTTCCTCCAATAGTAGGTGCTTTTTCAACAAGAATAACTTCATTATCATCAGCTAAATCTAATGCAGCTTGAATTCCTGCTACTCCTCCTCCAATGATTAAGGCTCTTCGTGTAATGGGAACAATGATGTCATCAATTGCTTCCAATAACTCAGCTTTAGCAATTGCCATTTCAAGGATTTCTTTAGCTTTTTTGGTTGCTTCTTCTTTCTCTGAAAGATGTACCCAACTACATTGTTCTCGGATATTAGCTACTTCTACTAGCGAAGGATTTATTCCAACTCGTCTTAAAAGCTTTTTCCATGTTGGACCATGCAATCTCGGGGAGCATGCAGCTATAACTATCTTCTCTATACCTTGCTCTTTAATTGCTGTTTCGATTTCTACTTGCCCGGGATCAGAACAAGTGTAAGAATTAACTTGAACTAGTTTGACTCTTGTATCTCCTTCTTCAATATCTTTAGCTAATTGATCAATATCAACAGTTCCACCAATATTTTTTCCGCATTTACATAGGAAAACCCCAATTTTAGGTTCGATTCCAGGTTTATCAGCACTTTCAGTCATATTTTCACTCACTATCTTTAATTTATTTTATAATTTTCTTATTTTGTGCTTTAATTCGAACTTGCTCTATTTTTTTACTAAATCCTTCCCGCTCCTCTTCAACAAATTCCCCGCATATAACAATCCCTTTCTTGAAATCAAAAGTTGCTTGATGAGGGGGCCAATCAACCTTAATCCTAATTTGCTTTTTTAACCATTCTATCATCTCTACAGCATCACCTAATTTATTTTTAGAACCATATTGGACAAAACAAGGAACAAGCACTTCTATAAAACTGAATCCTTGATTGTCTATGCATTTAAAAATACTTTTTTGTAATCTAAGTGTGTCATATCCAGGCCATCTAGCGACATATGTCGCTCCTGCCGCAGCTGCTAGACTTACTAAATTGAAGGGAGGTTCCACATTTCCATATGGTGTTGTTTGAGTAATGTCGCCAACCTGACTTGTAGGGGCTACTTGTCCTCCAGTCATGCCATATATATTGTTATTAACACAGAGAACAGTTATCTCTACATTCCTTCTAGCAGCATGGATAAAATGATTCCCACCTATAGCAAAAAGATCTCCATCTCCCGATAAAACTATAACCTTTAATTTAGGATTTGCTAATTTTATACCCGTCGCAAAAGGTATAGCTCTCCCATGTGTAGTATGGAAGGCAGGTGCTTTAAAACAGCCACTAGATCGACCAGTACATCCTATGCCAGACACAATGGCATAATCCTTAGATGTGAGTCCTCTTTCTTTTAGACAGCTTGTAATTGATGTAATTACTGTTCCAATTAAACAACCCGGACAAAAAATGAATCGGTTTAAATTTAACATATCACTTAAGGGATGACCAAGTGCTTCCGGGGGGATTGATATTTGATCTGATGGACTCATATTTTAAACCTCCTTCATCAACTTCTCATAAATAAATTTAGGACTAAAAGGAATGGTAGTAGGAATTGTAATACCAGAAACAGAAAATAAATGTCGAAATCTCTGGACTTCCCTAATCATCATTCCATTGTTCATTTCACAAACGATAACCTTTGAAGCCCCCATTTGTCCAATTCTTTCCATTAATTCATCAGGGAAGGGCCATAGACTTTTTAATCGTACAAGTCCCACCTTATATCCTTTTTGGCGTGCTTGCTCAACGGCTTCTGGTACGCCTCTTGCATTAATTCCATAGGCCAAGATAACGATATCAGCATCGTCTAAATGTTTTTCCTCCCAATCATTAATTTGAGGTCTTGCTCTCCTAATTTTTTCACAAAGCCGTTTAATGAGAACTTCTGCCGCTTCTGGTGTCATTTCTGGATTACCCTCTATATCATGAGTTAAACCTGAAACATAAAAAGAATAGTCCGTTCCTGCTATTGCCATTCCAGGCACAAGATCATCATCAAAAGCTTCAAAAGGTTTATATTCCTCAGGTGGAACTTGAGGTTTTTTACGCTCTACCAATTCAATATTTGAATGTATATTAACAACTTCCATCATTTGTCCTAAAATTCCGTCTGAAGCGACAATTACAGGTATACGATATTTCTCAGATAAATTAAATGCTTGTATGGTAAAATCGTACATTTCTTGAACAGTAGATGGGGCTAATACAATTATTTCATAATCTCCATGAGAAGCATATCTTGTTTGATATACATCAGATTGAGATGCATTTGTAGGTTGTCCTGTACTAGGACCTCCTCTCATTATTGTGACGATAACTGCTGGTGCTTCTAACATCATTCCTAAACCTATACTTTCAGCCATAAGTGAAAGGCCTGGTCCTGAAGTTGCAGTCATAGCTTTCTTTCCAGCATAAGAAGCACCAAAACAACTTGTGATTGAAGCCAGCTCATCTTCCATTTGAACAAATGTTCCATTAACTTGAGGAAGACGTCTTGACATGTAAGCAGCAATTTCTGAGGATGGTGTGATAGGATAACCCGCAAAATATAAACATCCTGCCGTAATCGCACCTTCTGCACATGCAGAATTTCCAGTAGTTAGTATTCTTTTTTCTTGGAAGTTTGCATTACTCATTGTTTATAACCTCCTTAATATCTGTTTCCAAAATATATAATGAAACTGTAGGACATACTCGTTCACATTGTCCGCATCCTGCACACTCTTCAGGTTTAACCACGATGGCATAGTGGAGCATGCGACTATTGAACTTATCTTCACTTATTTCTATTAAATCTTTTGGACAGAATGACAAACATAATTCACAGCCATCGCATTGTTCAGAATCTATTACTATTTCATATTTTTTCTCGGGGGAAGGAGGTGGCAAAATGGGAGTTCGTTTAGATTTTAACATTTTTTTAACCTCTATTATACATTCTGACTATATTTTTTTCTCTTATTCTTAAAAATAGTAGGTTCTCTTTTAAATTTGCTTTTTAAAAGTATAAGCAACTCATTAAAAAGTGTACTATTCTTAATAAACAGCTCTGTTGAGAATTAGTACATACATCTTATTGAGATTTATTTATAAATTCTTGATAAAGTGCTTGACCAAGTTGATAACTATGAATATTCACATCTCTAAACCGTTTTGGCATATTATTCAAGACGTGGTCATAATATTCTTCTTTTAGATCTATTTTTCCATTTTCTTGAAGATATTTAGAAAGGAATCCTAAACAGAGAATATTCGCGCTCTTTGGTAATTTATTTTCATCAGCTCGTCTTGTAATTGGAACACGGTGAATTTTCCCTTCCTGAATGATTTCTTCGGCGTTTGAAATTGTATGCTCATCGATAAAAGAAAAAGTTTTTTCATATATACATTCAGCTGCTCGTTCGAATCCTTTTTGATCTATTGCAATAAAAATATCAGCATCTTTATCGCAGAATGGATATGAAATAGGATCAGAACCTAAAATAACATCACAGAAAATAGGACCCCCCCTAACAGATGGTGTATAGTCAACGGTGAGTGTTGCATAATAATCAGCAACCATTGCAACCCGGACTAATGCACTTCCTAGTGTTTTTATCCCCTGACCACCGCGACCTGAAAATCGTATTTTTAATTTCATAGATATCTCTAATAATAGATGTAGCTTAAATTTTCTTATGATTAATAATTATAAGTAAGTTAACTAACCATTACATAAATAATTAAATAGAAAAAGACAAAAAATAATATAACTATTATGGTTTTAAAATATCTGAGGAGACTGATATTCCCCAAATACATCTCGTAGGACATCACAAATTTCTTGTACAGTGGCGTAAGTTTTAACTGTCTCAATCATAATCGGCATAATATTTTTAGAAGAATTAGCAACTTCTTTTAATTGATTTAATTTTTCTTTAACAAGGTTTTCATTTCGGTGTTCCTTTAAATCTCTTAGAGCTTCTTTGATTCTTCTTTCAGACTCCTTATCATATTTGAAGGTATCTATTTTATATTCGTCATCAGTGCAAAAAATGTTTACTCCGACGACTTTTTTACTCCCATCATCAATACGCTTTTGTATCATATAAGCATTATTTAGAATCTCTTTTTGAATGAAAGCATTTTCAATGGCAACAGGCATACCACCCATTTTATCTATTTTATCAATATATTCCAATGCCTTTTCTTCTAATTTATTTGTCAAATGTTCAAGATAATAAGATCCACCTAATGGATCAACAACATCCGTAACTCCAGTTTCATATGCAAGCACTTGTTGTGTTCGTAATGAAAGTCTAGCTGAGTCTTCAGTAGGAAGAGCTAAAGCCTCATCAGCTCCACAGGTATGAAGAGACTGAGTCCCTCCTAATATAGCTGCTAAAGATTGAACAGTAGCTCTAATAATATTAACTTGAGGTTGCTGGGCAGTCAATGTGCTCCCACAAGTATGAATGTGAAACCTTAGCCTTAAAGAGTTAGGATCTTTAGCATTAAACCTATCCCTCATAAGTTTTGCCCATAATCTTCTTGCCGCTCTTAATTTTGCGATCTCCTCAAAAAAATTATTATGAACCGTGAAGAAGAAAGATAATCTTGGAGCAAAATCATCAATATCAACACCTCTTTCGAGAACCTCTTCAACATATGAAATACCATCAGCTAAAGTAAACGCTAATTCATGAACGGCATTACTCCCCGCATCACGCATGTGGTAACCGCATATACTGATTGCATTAAACCTTGGCAAATATTTAGAACAATATTCAATTACATCTGCAGTTAATCTTAAGGATGGTTTGGGGGGATAGATGTATGCTCCTCTTGCCACATATTCTTTCAAAATATCATTTTGAAGTGTACCGGTTAATTGTTCTTGTTTAACACCATGTTTTTCTCCTATCGCGATATACATCGCTAATATTATTGATGTTGGTGCGTTTATCGTCATACTAGTTGAAACCTTATCTAAGGCTATATCCTGAAAAACTTTTTCGAAATCTTTTAATGAATTAACAGTGACACCAATTCGTCCAACTTCACCTAAACAAATCTTATTATCTGAATTATACCCCATTTGAGTAGGAAGATCAAAAGCTATTGAAAGACCTTTTTGACCTTGAGATATTAGATACTTGAATCGCTCATTAGTTTTACTCGCATCAGCAAAACCACTATACTGTCTCATACTCCAAATCCTTCCTCTATACATATTTGGATACACCCCCCTAGTGAAAGGTGGTGCCCCTGGGAATCCGAGATCCTCTAGATAATCAGTATTTTCAATATCCTCTGGTCCATACACATGTTTTAGAGGAATTCCTGAAGGTGTTTCAAATTTTTGCTCTCGCTCTCCTTTTTGAACAAAATTTGATAGATTTTCTTCTTCCCATTCAGACCTTTTGCTTTTAATTTTCTGAAGTTCTTCATTTGTAAACATTATTTTTTTCACCATAAATTTTATAAATTTGGTTCGAATACATAATTGTATATTTCTTTTCCATCTAAATTATCGCAAATTTTAGTGTATATAGGTTTTAATTCCATTCCAGTTTTTAAATTATCTTGTGTTGATATTTGCCCAAGTGCTTTTACTCCATTTTCAAATTCAACAAGTCCTAGCGCATATGAAGGATTTTTCCTAAATTCAGCAGGAGGTGCTTTTAAGATAGTAAAAGTAAGAAGCTTGCATGTTCCTGAAGCGTCTATGCTTTCAAATTTACTATTTTTACATTTTAAACATCTTAAATGAGATTTATATTGTATATATCCACATTTTTTGCATTTTATCCAGTGATATTTTTCTTCTCTTTCCATTGTTTCTCATCTTCTCGAACAATAATTATTCTAAAATGCTTATTAGTATTAAAATAAACTCAATAATATTTATTTCGAGATAATTGAGTTGAATTATCAATAATTATCTAAGCTCAGTAAATCTTTTTTTGAATGATAATTCAATCTTGTAACTCTACAGATAATGTTTTAAACTTGTTATATAACTCATCAATTATCATATTAAATGCTGTAATTACACCCTTCCCTGTTTTTGCTGATGTTATATAATACCCAAGAAAATTATTTTCTTTAACTATTTCTTTAATATCTGAATCGTCTAAGTTATCCTCGTCTACTAGATCAACCTTATTTGCAAATACAACTATCGGAATATCTCCACAATGTTTTATAATGTCTTCGTGCCAATCTAATAAATGCTTAAAACTCTCTTCACCAAGTTTATTATCCTCAAGACTATATACAATAATAGCAGCTTTGCTGTTCTTAAAGAAAGAAGGACGTAAAAAGTGGAAGGTATCCTGCCCAGCAATATCCCAAAATAATAATCTGATTTTATCTCCTTCTAATTCTTTATTGTACACCGAGAATTGTGCACCTATTGTCTTAACATAATCCCGCTTAAATGATCCTTGAGTGAACTTCTTAATAAGCGAAGTTTTTCCCACTCTCCCGTCACCGATCAGCGTAACCTTAAAACGGAACCTACGCCCTTCATCACTCATAGAATTTTTAGAAGAAATAAAATAAGTATATATTCTTTTTAAAAAATGTAATTAAACTAAGATCAGTTATTTTTTAATATAAAATTTTTGTTTCTGCTTAAAAGTAATCGAAAAATGTACGAAATTGAAAAAATGTATGAATAATTTGAAATTAAAAAAAAAGTTTGAATTTTATTTAAGATCTTTTAATCCAAATTTATATTTTTCTGGATTTAAAAGAAAATTTCCCATCGAATATTTCCACTTATCCTTTTTTTGTTCTTTCATTTTTTGACAACCTCTATTAAATTTTTTTTTATTTTGAGAAATTTGAAAAAATTAATCATTTTATTATACGATTAGTGAGCTCCCTATGCTCTTCCAAATCGTTCTTTATCTTAAACCTTTCAAATCTCTCCAATTTTTTGTTTTTCATTCTTTTTCGCCCTCCCTTTATTTAAATATATATCAAATGGAGGGGGATAATAAAGGTCCCCCTCCCCCTGATTTTATTTCTCCCTGATTTTACTACTTCGGCTTGTCGGATGAATTAAATCAGCGTTATGATGATAGAATGTTTTTTAGAAATTTCCATAGTTCCTGTAGTGAATATTTCTTCTGATCTTATCCACAGGAATTTTCTCTTCTAAATACTTAGCATTATATTTAGCTTTCTTCAATAATTTTAATAAAGCATTTTTAACTGGTTTCTCCTCTGCTTTTACTCTCACTATCGTATAATCTTCCTCAATAGCAGGGAGCTCTTCTAAAATAATTACATGTTCTATTTCAAAAGGTTCCTCAAATTCCTTTCTCTTAACTAATACTTGAACCATTTATTCCACCACCTCTCAATTCTTATTTTTGTAAATTAATAAACCCTAAAAATATCGAATTTGGAACTAAAAATAATATCTGACGTATATGGCTTTTGTAATGCTTCTTTTAAGGGAATTCCTTCTTCAAAGTATCTAGGATTTAAGTTCTTATATAGATCATTTTGTTTTTTAGCTTCATCAATATCTTTTTGCTCTGATTTTGAAGTTTCTTTCAACAGAATTATATATAGATCTTCAAGTTCGAAAAGGGAATCTTCCTTTACTGTGACTTGTTTCATTTTATTTTTCACACTCTCATATTTTTTCTCATAAGTTTAGTTAGAGCAAGGTTTAATTTATAGTTTAACGTTGCGAAGTTTAAATGGAGTTTAAGACTTGTTTTAGACTCTCCTCATCTCTTCTTAAAATGTGTCTCTGTTTAATATAAGTTCATTCCTAAGAAGAAGTTATAGAGTTTATCACATTACTAGAATAGTTAAAAAAATCGTAAAGACTCAGCTCATCAGGTATTAAAAATTTCTTGACCAATATTCTTCGTAAGTTAAATTGTTCGGGATATCTCTGTTCCCCTTATAAATTCGAGGAACTGCTCTAGAATCTATTAAGATCCTGATGAATTTATAATTGGTTAAATGATCGAGAGCATCCTTAAATTGATAATAAGTCTTAAAATCTTGGATTTTTCCAGTGATATCTATTAAATCGTAATCATATAGAAATTGATCAATATTCGGAAATTGATCTTGAAGCCAATAGTCCTTACAATCTTCAATAATTTTTATAGCATATTGATAGTTACTAAAATGAGTTTTTGAGGAGAAATTTTTCATAGTCGCATAAATGATAAAATAATTTGCTTTTAAGGATTTCAAAAACAGAAAATTTTTATATGAAAATTAGTGAAACTGCGAAAATAAGATTAAAACTGAAAAAAAAAGCATAAATGAATCATTTAAAGTTGTAATAACAGATGAAACAGATAAAATAAGAATAAAAAAATTATTAAATAATTCTAAAAAACACTAAAGAAATTGAATTTAGAACCGACATTAATATCTGAGGTATAAACTCTTTCAATCGCCTCTTTAAAATGAGTAGTTTCCTCAAAATATCTTGGATTTAAATCTCCAAGTAATTCATCCATTTCACTTTCTATTGGTGTTTGAATTTCAGGTTCTTCAACTTCATGACTTTTCAATATTATTATTTTTTGATAAGTTTGGGTCATCTTTTTTACCACTTTTTTATTTTATTATTAAGAATAATTAGAATATGGTTTAATATATAGTTTAATCTCGTAAACTCTGAATGGAGTCTTAGATCTTTTTTAGATAATATTTTTTTCTTCACACAATTACATTCATTTTCATCCATAAATAGTATTAATTTTAGAACTCTAATTAGAGTTTGAATCAAAAAGTATAAATAAACCCCTTCTATATATTAATTATAAGTATATTATCTATTGGTAAATGAATGAATTTTGGATACGCCTTGTAATTATCCCCCTGACGAGATTCTAAATCCTATAATTGGTAAACCCAATTATGAGTATATTATTCTTTGGATATTGAGTAATAATGAAGTATGCTCTTGGTCAGATTTAAAAGAAAAAGTGAATCGATCAACACTATCTATTTATTTGAATAGACTTAAGAGCAATGGGCATATTTTGAAAAGTGAGTTCAATCAGTATCGTATTACATCTAAAGGAAGAGAAAGATACTACGAATTAGGTCAATCCAAGAAGGGTAGAAGGAAATTAAGTTATCCTCCAAAGGTAATTCTTGAAAAAAGGAATTATGATCACACTATCCTATGGATGGTCTATAATAATAATTATTGCAAATGGGGAAATTTCCTTGAAGAACCACTCTCTATTAATCAATCCTCCTTATCAAAGAATATGAATAAATTAATGGAAAAAACATTTGTAATAAAGGAAGATAAAGAATATAGAATTACTCGATTGGGTAAATCAGAGTATTCTAAAATGTTAACTTATTATGATTTAGATAGACAGTCGATATTAGAAGAAGAGAGTAAACGAATAACAGAACTAACACAAAAAACACTGAATTTTTTTGAAAGTTTTGAAATCAGTGAGAGGGATATTCAATTTCGATTCCTTAATAGTGTTTTGAGGTTAGACTATGAAAAAATTAAACCGGTATTAAGGGATGAGGAAGATTTTCATAAAATATTACTTCTTCTTTCGATTAACCATCCAAATGATTATCCCAAGTACATGTTTCCTGAAGAATTCTCTGAAAAATATGGAATTAAAAAAACTACTCTTGATTATTATATTGATGAAATAGTTGAAAACCAAATTTTTCCAATAAGATTTTTTAAATTAGAGGTGCTCCCAGATAAATTTTATTATTTTCAATCAGATGAAAAAGTAGAGATGATGCTTAGGATTATTACAGAGGAACATATTACAAAGTTTACCTACTTGAATAAGCTTTTTGAGGGCTCCTCAGATTTAATTCTCCCTCTGAATATGAGTTCTACTGTAAATGCTATTTTGGACGAAGCTTGCCAAAATATATTCGATGAAGGATTAAAAAAATCATTAAGAAAATTTTTACCTGGATATATCAATTATTTAGCATATAAAATTGAGAAAGAAAAGAAGTTAGTTGGTGTTTCTGATAAATTAGAAGGAATTATTTGGCAAAACATTCCTGAAATATTGCAATCAGACATTTATAAAACTTCTCAATATCAATTTATCGGTGAAAGCGACATGAATTATTATTTAGATACCTCAATATTAGAAGTACTACAACCATACTTAGCTTTCTGGTTTAAACCAGAAGAATTAAATTTAAAGATCCAAGATTATTTAAAATCGA
Source organism: Promethearchaeia archaeon (assembly GCA_029856085.1). Lineage (GTDB taxonomy): Archaea > Asgardarchaeota > Lokiarchaeia > Sigyniarchaeales > SOKP01 > Loki-b32. The sequence goes on from JAHQWI010000034.1 coordinate 37,334, forward strand.
AAGAATATGATAAAGCTTTAAGATTGGAAGAATTGGGCAAAGCTTTTGCTAATTCTAAATCGAAGATAAAGAATTTAGATCTCATTATTGTTAAAGGAATTATTCTTAGTCATTTAAATCGGAATAAAGAATCAATAGAATTCTTAAGGAGTAACGTAGATTTATCTCTTATTAATAAAGAAGATGAAATATATGCTCCTTATCTTTTTGTGTTAGCTTTTTCATATATGACTCTTGGAGATATTGAAAATGCTCTAAATATGACAAATAAAGCAATAGAAATATATCCTAAACTACCTCTTTCTCTTGTTTTAAAGGGACTAGTGCTTGGTTATAATAGTATTTATACATTCGATGCAGAAAAAGCCGATAAAGAAAATGGAATAAGTTATATCGAGAAAGCTATTAATTTAGAATCAAATAAAACCAATAAAGCAAGATATTATCAGTTAAAAAGCCAAATCTTACTAGATTTGAATAATTATGAAGATGCTCTAGAATCGATTGATAATGCTATTAAATTAAATTCTAAAACACTAGATTTGTACAATTCTAAAATTAGGATTTTAGTTTATTTTGACCAGTTCAACGAAATAATAGCCATATTGGACAAATTACTAGTTGATTTTCCTGAAGCGGAAAAGAATCTTAAGATTAAAAAAGCGTATATTCTTAAAGAAATGAAAAATATTGAAGCAGGTTTAGAGATAATTAATGAATTAATCGAAAAATATCCCGAAGATAATAGTCTCATACTTAATAAAATTTATTGGTTACAATATTTAGATGAAAAAGAAAAGGTATTAACAACTATCGAGAAAGTTATAGAAAAAAATCCCGAGTTGGGAATATACCATGACACATATGGAGAAATTTTAATGAACTTCGAGGAGTATGAAAAAGCTATAAAAGAATTCCTAAAAACAATAGAATTAGCTAGTCATGAGTGGTATATCAACCAGACTTTTATAAAGTTAGCTATATGTTATAAGGAGGAGGAAAATTATGATTTAGCAATTGATTATCTTAAGAAAGGTCAAGAATTTACAAACAAATGTTTTTGTGATCTTGATACAAAAAGAAAATGGCTAGCAATAGTAAATCTTTATCTAGCAGAGATTGAGCAACTAGAAGAGGAATTTTAAAGATAGTACTATATTATGATCCTATAATACTCATGGCTAAGTCTTGGATTTATAGTACAATTCGTTAATAAGAGTATTAAAAGCATCATGAACACCATGCCCTGTTTTTGCTGAGGTCAAGTAATATCCCAGAAAACCTTGTTTTTCTACCATTTTTTGAATTTTAGAATTATCTAGATTATCTTCCTCAACTAGGTCTATTTTATTAGCAAATAGAATTATTGGTATTTCACCACAGAATTTTTTAATATTCTCATACCAATTATCTATATGCTCAAAACTCCGTTTACCTAACTCATTTTCTTCAAGGCTAAAGACAATAATTGCTGCTCCACTTTCTTTATAAAATGAAGGTCGTAGAAAAAGAAAATCATCCTGACCGGCTATATCCCAGAATATCAATCTAATCTCATCTCCTTCTATTTCTCTTTCAAACTTAGAGAATTGGGCACCTATAGTCTTAACATAATCTGTCTCAAAACCACCCTTTGTGTAATTCTTAATCAATGATGTTTTACCCACTTGCCCGTCTCCTATCACTGATATTTTAAATCTGAATTTTTGAGCAGCGGTCATTAATTAATTATAGAAAACAAATTTTCATAATTTATTTAATAGTAGATTAGATGTTTTGTAATTTAAAATTTTAGTTATTAATGAAATCTAGTTAATACAAATTTCTATTGTTAAAGACTATAAGATTTGAAATAAGGTAAATATCGAATATAACTCTAATTAAAATAGAATTTTAAATAAAATTTAAGAATTAAAAAAGAAAAATTTAAAAAAAAATTTTGAATATTATTAAAGATCTTTCAATCCAAATTTGAATTTCTTTGGATTTAAAAGAAAATCTTCTATCGTATATTTCCACTTATCGTCTTTACTTTTTTTCATTTTTTTTTACCTTCTAATAAGTTTTTTCTTAATTTTAATTTAGTTTGTATCCTATATTTAGTTTTATTACATGAACTTCAAATGAAGTTCGAATTTTAAAGGAAGCTCGCGAAATTTATATAGTATTAAAAACTATATATAACTAAAGATAAAGACTTTTAGAGAAAATATCATGAGTCAAATAAATTTACCTCCTAAAGAGATTTATAATCCTCCAGCCCTGGAGAAAAAAAATTTTGAACATATCATTCTTTGGATGTTATATAATAATGAAGAATGTGAGTGGTCAAATTTTACTCAAAAACCGCTTGAACTTCGGTTATCTACTCTCTCAAAATATCTATCATTATTAAAGGGGAAAGGATACGCTGAGAATATTTCAAGAGGGCACTATAAAATTACTTCAGAAGGCAGAAAGAGATATCTTGAATTATCACAAGCTAAAGAAAAAAAAAGAACTCTAAGTTATCCCCCTACTATAATTAAAAGAAGGAGAAATTACGATCATTGGATTCTTTGGATGGTTTATAACAATAATTATTGCAAATGGGCTAATTTCCTAGCAGAACCTCTTTCTATCAATCAATCTTCCTTGTCTAAGAATATAAACTTATTACTCGATAAAGGATTTATAGAAAAAGAAGAAAAGAAATATAGGATTACCCGCTCAGGTAAAATAGAGTATTCTAGAATATTACAAGAATATGATTTAGATAAACAATCAATTTTGGAGGAAGAAAGTAAGAGAATTGAAGAGATTACAATAAAAACTATCAAATTTTTTAATAAATATAACATTGAAAATAAAGACATACAATTTAGGTTACTCAACAATATGCTGAAATTGGATTATACCAGAGTTGAAGCAATGCTAACAAATGAGGAAGATTTTGACAAAATCCTACTCTTTATCTCAATTAATCACCCAAGTCAATATCCTAATTATCTTTCCGTAGAGGAGTTCTCGAATACTTATGGAATTAAAGAATCTAAAGTGGATTATTATATTGATGAAATTATTGAAAATCAAATTTTCCCTATTAAATTTTTTAAAATTATCGTTCAACCAGATATGTGTTATTACTTTCAGGAGGAAGAAAGATTAGAAATAATGCTTCGAGCTATCACAGAAGATCATATCACCAAATTTACCTATCTAAATAAGTTGTTTTCAAGATCATTAGACATAAGTAGCACCATAAATGATATATTAGAAGATATTTGTCAAATATTATTTCCTATTGGTTTAAAAGAATCCTTACATATTTTTTTACCAGAATATATTAACTATTTAGCTTACAAAATTGAAGCAAAAGTTGAATTTAAAGAGACGTATGATAAATTAGAGGGCATTATTTGGCAAGATATGATAGATATATTTCAATCAAGAAGTATCGAAGAGTTACAAGATGATTATAAAGAAGAAATTAAAAAACTTGATATAAAAATTGAATCAAATCCAGAGAATCTTGATTTATACTATTCAAAGATAAGAATTTTAATTTATTATAATCAATTCGATGATGTATTGAATTTATTAGACGAGATGCTGGTAATATTTCCTGAGAGTGAACTTGATATTAAAATGAAAAAGGCGTCTGTTCTTAGAAGGATGCAAGAAGTAAAAGCCGGTTTAGACATAATTAATGAATTGATTGAAAAATATCCTCAAAACAATGATCTTATTAATTACAAAGCTTATTGGCTTCAATATTTAGATAAAAAAGAAGAATCTCTGAAAATAATCCAGGATCTTGTAGAGAAAATTCCTGATAATGCAATGTATCATGATACATATGGAGAAATTCTAATGTATTTTGAACAGTATGAAGAAGGGATACAAAAATTCTTAAAAGCTATAGAATTAGCTAGCGATGAGTGGTACATCAACCAGACCTATATAAAGCTCGGTATATGTTATAAGGAGGAGGAAAATTTCGACTTAGCTCTCGAAAATCTTAAAAAAGGGAAAGAATTAACCGAGAACAGCTCTATAGACGAAGAAACAAAACAAAAATGGCTTATAATCACAGATCTTTTTCTTGCAGAGATTACGCAGATTGACGAAGAATAAAAATAATCTATCTCTCTGAAGATAACGCTTTATATTAGCATTAAAAGCTTCATGAACTCTTTGCCTAAGTTAATATAAATCCCCAAACCAAGTAAATATTTTTAAATGTTTTCGCATTATTATATTACGAAAAAAGAATATTTTAGAAGCATGAGTAAATTTGAAAATCATAAAAAATTGTATCTGAATTTTAAAAAAGATGCTGAAAATGAAGAAAATTCAAAACCATCTAGAGCAGAATTATACTTTCTTTCGATATTTCATTTAATTGAAGGTTGTGCTGCAAAATATCGGATACATATTAATAAACATCAAAAAGTAAGAATATTTTTGGAAAATAATCCCAATATCTTTGATATAAAAACGGAAAATGTATGGCGATTATTTCAAGATATTGAAAATAAAATTCGCCCAAAATTTACTTATGGGTTTAGTTGGACGGATGAAGATTTTAATGAATTAAAGGAAAAATATTATAGATTAGAAGAAATATGTATTAAAGTGTTAACAGATGAGCCTTAATATAAAATTAGAAAAAAGTCAAATGAAAAATTCAAGAAAAGAGGTAAAATTGCAAAAGATAATAAATAAAATTAGGATTTATATAGACACTAATCTCTCAAAATATGAAGATATTGAAAATATTATATTATTTGGCTCTTTAGCTTCTGGAAAATTTCATGAAAATAGTGATATTGACATCTGTATTTTATTTAAGCCTAATACTCCTAAAAATATGGAAACAACTATTTTTAATAATTTCTTAAGCCTAGGGAAGGAATTAGATCGCTCCATTCAATGTATTTTCTTTTTTCCAGAGGATATAAATAACTGGGATACTATTTTTGTTGAAAATATTCTAGCTGAAGGACATTTATTATCTGGAAATTCTAATTTCTTCGAAACTCTAATAAAAGCTTTAGAATTTAAACCATATCAAATAATAACTTTAAATCTAAGAGCATTAAATAGTTCTGCTAAAATGAAATTAAAAAGGATATTATATGGATATAGAACTAGCAAGAAATATTCTGAAAAAATATATAGATATCAAAAAAAAGGATTAGTGAAAGAATTACAGGGTATAAAATTAGGACGGGGATCATTTGTTATACCTGAAAAATTCTTATTACTTGTCGAAACTAAGTTAAAAGAATTTGATGTTAAATTTTCTAACTTTAGAGTATGGATGCAAGAAATATAGTTATGAGTTAACAATTCTTCTTTTCTAGATTCTTTCTACTAAGATTGAAAAAATGTTATTCTAATTTCCAAAATAGAAAACATTCTTTTAAAATCGTAGTTATATTTACATAATGATTAAAGAAATTGAGATACAATATCAAAATATTATAGAACATTTTCCTAACGCTGAAACTATTGAAAATAAAATTTCACATATTAAAATTGGATTAATAAAGGGGATTATGTTAGAAATTAACTATTCTAAATATCCTAAAAAACCAAAAGTTAAGCTTATTAGATCTGGGACAGTTTATAAAAAATTAAATAATGATATCACTTCTTTAAAAAATTGGAAAATAATTAAGATTAAGTCTATATTAAATGTTATTAATGAAATTATTTTTATTTTAGAGGATCTACAATCAAATACGGTCAAAATAAAAAGGGATTTATTAGAGGGGTTTTTAGCGTTATGTCGGGCGCATCATCCAAAAGAATTTTTAGGAATCCTTGAAATGGATAAAAATGTATTTACAGAATTTATATTACCTCCAGGCGCAATTACTTCAAGAAATTCAGGAGTATTTTTTCCGAGTAGAATTCCAATAAATCGATATTATCAAGGAACTATTCATTCACATCCATCTGGAAATGTGTTCCCTTCTTTACAAGATTTAAATAGTGTATTTAAAGGAAACAGATTTCATTTTATTGTAGGTTTTCCATATAGTATAAACCATATTAAATGTTTTGATAAAAATGGCACAGAACTTCGATTTAAAGTGATTAACTAATATACAATTACTTATTCAAGATTAAAATTAAGATAAACTATTACATTCTCTCTGTAAGTATTGAAATTATATTATTCCCAAATCCACCAAAGTTGCATGTAATTCCTGTTTCGGCACCTTCAACTTGTCTTCTACCTGCTTCTCCTCTTAATTGCCAAAATAACTCTACAACTTGAGCAACTCCAGTAGCACCTAAGGGATGGCCTCGTGCTTTCAATCCACCCGAGGGATTAATCGGAATTTTTCCACCGATTTCTGTCACCCCTTCATGGGCGGCTTTAGCCCCTTCTCCTTTTTTAAAGAAACCAATATCTTCTGATTGAACGGCTTCAAGGATCTCAAATGCATCATGCAGTTCTGCTATATCTATATCTTCAGGGGTTTTTTTTGCCATTTTATATGCTTGCTCTGAACATAATCTTAATGCTTTCAAGGTGGTAAGATCTTCGCGTTCAAAAACTATTTGAGTATCAGTTGCTTGGCCTATACCAGAAATTAAAATAGGATCATCACAATATTCTTTGGATTTTTCAGCATTACATAAAACCAAAGCTGCTGCCCCATCCGAGATGGGACAAATATGAAAAAGTCTTAATGGGTCAGCAATTATAGGATTGGATTTATCATCTTTAAGGAAATCATAAACATTATCCCAATTTCCTCTACCTTTTTGAATAGCGCTTTCCATAAAGCTCTTAATAGTCCGCTGAAAATGCGCATTCGGATTCATTGCTCCATTTTTATGATTTTTAATTGCTATATCTGAAATCCAATCAAGTTTAGCATCGTATTTTTCTAGATAAGCTCGTGTTAATAATCCGGCAAAGGATGGAAGGGAAACACCATGAGGCCGTTCTGCTTCGGGATGGGTCAAAGTAGCTACATTTGAAGTAACATAACCAGGAGTTGTAATATGAGTCATTTTTTCACCTCCGACCACTAATACAAAATCACTAATTCCGGAAGCAATTGCTTGAAAACCAGCTTTAACTGCTGACCCTCCACTCGCAGGTCCATTTTTAATATGATCTGCAGCGGCAGGAATTAAACTAATTCTATCAACAAGAGCACTTGCAATACCTGAGGTTTGATTAAAGATTTCTGGACTCATTGCTCCAACATATACTGAATCAAAATCTTTGTTACTAGTATTAGAATTTTCAATAGCTTCTAGAGATGCTTCACATAAAAGATCCATCAATCCTTTATCTTGCAATCTTCCAAATTTGGTATGTCCTACTCCAATTATTGCGACTTTATTCATAGTCAAAATGAATTATAGGTATTTAAAAAATCTTCTTAGACTTTTTTAATCTTCTAAAACTCAAATAACTTAAGATCATTTCATAAAATTTAATATTCTAAGAAAGAAATCTAATTTAAAAGCGCTTAAAAGTGGTTTATACAATTGAGATTAAAGTATATTTATCCATTATTTGCATTTTTAATTTTTATGGTTTTAACTACGATTTTTTTAATACAAGAATATATCTGGATAATAATCCCTTCTTTCATAATATTTTACCCTATGCCATATCTTTCTGGGCTTAAAGAGACAGCACAGAACAAAAGTGTGGTTGTTAAAATAAAAAATAAATCACCATTCATGATCCCGATTTTGTTCTTCTCATTACCTACAATTATAATCAATAGCATTTTTCTTTTTGCAAATGTAATTGCCTTATTACTATTCTTTATGATTTATTTCATTAGTTTGTTGTTTTACTTCTCAGGAATTTACATTTTAATTCGAGATCTAAAAAAACAATTTGAAATTACGATAGGCCCTATTGAAATTGATGAAAAACGAGACAAAAAGAAACTCTTATTAATAAATCCTGTAAATAAAGATGTAGCAGGATTAACAATAAATCCATCCTCAACATTTCCACCTTTAGGTTTAGGAATAATAGCCGCCTTAACTCCCAACATCTTTAAAATTAAATTAATTGATGAAAATTTTGAAAATTTTGAGTATGAAGAAGCCGATCTTGTTGGGATAACAGCATTTACTTCAGTGGCGAACCGTGCCTATGAAATTGCTGCTCTTTATAAAAATATACCTGTTATTATGGGGGGAATACATGCTTCAATGGTTCCCGAAGAAGCTTTGGAGTACGTTGACTCTGTTGTGATAGGTGAAGCAGAGAGTATTTGGCCTACAGTTATAAATGATTTTCTTAATAATAAATTAAAAAAGAAATATGAAGGTGTTCACTTAGACTTAGAGAATACTGTTATCCCTAATAGAAAGATATATAGTAATAAATATTTATTTGGGACTTTACAAACTTCAAGAGGTTGTCCTATGGATTGTTACTTCTGTTCGGTAAGTGTATTTAATGGAAGAAAATACAGGCAACGTCCCTACGAAGAAGTATTAGATGAATTGGAACAAATACCTCAAAGAATGATTTTCTTTGTGGATGATAATATTCTTGGATATGGTAAAGGCGCTGAAGAGAGAGCAATTAACCTTTTTAAAGGAATGGTGGAGAGAAAATTGAATAAAACATGGTTCTGCCAAGCTTCATTAAATTTTGGAAGCAATGAAGAAGTCATAAAATGGGCAGCGAAAGCAGGATGTAAAATGGTATTCTTAGGATTAGAATCCGCTGATCCCGAAGAACTTAAAGTAATGGATAAAAAATTGAACCTCCAACTTGATTATGAAAGAGCTTTCAACAAAATTAATAAATACAAAATCGCAGTTTTAGGAGCATTCATTTTTGGTTCTGATTCGGAAACAAAAGAAAGTATGTATAGGAAAGTCAAATACATATTAAAAAATCGTATTGATGTTATCCAAACTACTACTTTAACCCCTTTACCTGGAACAAGATTGTTTAAGGAATTACAGCAAAATGAAAGACTCATTTATACTAATTTTCCTCAAGATTGGAATCTCTATGATATGGGACATTTAACTTATAAGGTTAATAATATGGAAAATGAAGAATTTCTGAGAAGAAATAGAAAATGTTCAAGAAAACTTTATTCTAAATTTTCATTGTATAAAAAATTCTTTAAGACGTGGATTCATTGTAAAAGTTTACAGACCGCAATGTGGGCTTATAGTTCTAATAAAAATTATAGGAATGTTTCTTTATCAAGTCCCTAAGCTCTTTCAGATTATTTTAATCTTGAGACAATTTTTCCTTTAAAGCTTCTGTTAATAGCGGGACAATAACTTTATAATCGCCTACAATACCATAATCACACACATCAAATATGGGCGCATTAGGATCTTTATTAATCGCAATAATCTTTTTACTGCTTTTCATACCCACTAAATGTTGTGTTGTGCCAGATATCCCACATGCAATATAGATGTTTGGGCATACAACTGTGCCACTTTGTCCTACTTGACATGATTTAGAGATCCAACCCGCATCAACTGCGGCTCTACTCGCACCTACCGCAGCATTCAAAACACCTGCTAATTCATCAATGATTTTAAAATTTTCTTTACTCCCAATTCCTCTACCCCCCGATACAATGACATCTGCCTCATCAATTGGTTTTATATCTATTACTGTTGTTTCAATTTTTTCAGTTACTTTTGTTTTAAGTTGATTAGGATCTATATCTATAGGAACATTAATAATTTCAGGCTGATTTTTCTCTAGTGCTTCTGATCTCTCCATTACATTCGGTCTCACAGTTGCCATTTGAGGTCTGTTTTTGGGGCATATTATATCTGCTAAATAATTTCCCCCATATACTGTACGAGTTTGCACTAAATTACCATCTTGAATATCTAACTCAATGCAATCTGCTGTTAAACCTGTCTCCAACGCAGCTGCGATTCTTGGTGCTAAATCCCGTCCAAGCTTAGTTGCAGGAAATAATAGTATACTTGGTATATATTCCTTAATTAGGTTTATAAGTATTGAAGAAAATGTTTCAGTAAGGTACTCCCCTAGTATCGAATCCTCACATAGATAAATTCTGTCTATACCATGATAGGAGAAATCTTCACAGAATTTCGATACATTGCTACCAAGAAGAACAACACATACCTTCTCATTAGATTTTTTTGCCAGTTCTTTAGCCTTTCCTATAATTTCAAAAGAAACACCTCTAATACTATTCTTCTTAAACTCTATAAATACCCATATATCTTTATTGTCTGCCATAATTAAATCACCTTATCTTTATTTAATAGTTCCATTAATTTTTCTATTGCTGCTTTTGGCTCATCAGTAATTACAATACCTTGCTCTCTCTTTGGAGGTTTATAGAGCTTTATAATTTTTATTAAGGATCCAGCAGAACCAAATTTACTCTTATCGCCTTTTATATCCTCTGCATTCCAAACCTCAAACGGTTTTTTTTGAGCGGCAATTATTTTTGGTAATGGGGGTATGCTTGGTTGATAATATGATGGTGGAATTCCAGCAATAACTAAAGGAAGCTCTGATTCTATTATGCTATACCCTTCATCTGTTTGGACTTTTATTTTAATTTTTCCAATTTCTACATTCTCAATGCTCTCGGTATACGTCACTTGTGGAAGATCTAATCTCTCAGCGATTTCTGGTCCAACTTGACCTGAACCAGTATCAAGAGAAGAATTACCACAAAAAATAATATCATAATCACCAATTTTCTTTAAAGCCGCAGCAAGGATATTGGATGTTCCAAAAGTGTCGGATTCTAGAAATTTTTCATCATTGAGCAGTATTGCTTTATCAGCACCTAAGGCTAAACATCTCATCAGTGTGCTTTTTGTTTCCGAATCACCCATAGAAATTGCTATAATCTCATCTCCTTCTTTTCTTATTTTACTAGCTTCTTCTAAAACAAATTGATCAAAAAAATTTATAATTGTTGAGACTCCTTTTTTCAATACTCTATTTGCATTCGGATCGATTTTAAGGTCGTTTGATTCAGGGACCTGCTTTACACATACGATAAATCTCATAGTTCTAAAAAAAGGTTAATTGATATAAAATATTTAATTTAAATCTTTGAAGATTTAATTTATTTTTTATGAAAAATAAAAAAAAAGTTATTGAAATTATTTGTAGGATATTAATTCCTTACCAAGAAGTTCTCTGGCAACAATCATTTTCATAACTTCACGAGTGCCCTCAGCTAACGAAAAGGATCTTACCGCCCTCCATGCTGCTTGGTCTGGGCATTCTCTAGAATATCCAAATGCTCCTTGCCACTGAAGTGCATCATTAATAGCTTCGCAAGCCCAGTCCGAAGCGAACATCTTTGCCATTGCTACAATTTTACTCGTTTCAAATCTGTTTCCTTTTCCTTCTTGCTCTAAGTCAATAGCCCTTAACGCTTCATAACCAAGACGCTTTAACATTTCTAATTTTGTATAGTGTTCTGCTAATCTAAAATTAATCTCCTGAAATTTAGCCAATGGTTGTCCAAATACCTTTCTCTCTTTCGCATAATTCATACCATTCTCTAGTGATTTCAGACCAGCAGCAGCACAGATTACAGCAATTAATGCTCTAGCATACTCATAGCCTTCATGAATGATGTAAAATCCTTTATTTTCTTCACCGAGTATATAGTGTTTAGGAATTTTTACATTATCGATCGAAAATCCCCCGCATGAAATACCTTCACGACCTAAATCTTCGATATAAGTGGGTGTAATTCCCTCAGCTGTTAAAGGTAAGTAAAACACAGTCATTCCTCTTGAGCCTAACTCAGGAGTTTGATGAGCAATAGTAATATGACCTCCTCCATTAGTAGCTGCTTCTCGTACGCCACTGATATACATTTTTTCACCATTAACTATAAAGAAATCTCCATCCTTCTTAATATTCGTTTTTCCACCTACAACATCAGTTCCACCACCACTTTCGGTAGTAGCAATTCCTAGAAACCAATCCCCTGCGGTAGCTTTAGGAAATATTTCTTTTTTTGCTTCTTCAGTCCCATATTTGTTTAGTAGAAAACCCCACGCAGCTTGAACTAGATAAAACACGCATGTCGAACCTGTACAGTCTCCTTTAGCTAATTCTTCTGCGATAACTCCTGCTGTAACGGCATTTAATCCAGAACCTCCATAGGCAGGATCTGCTGTACATGCAAGTAAACCTAATTCTGCCATACCTTTTATAACGTCTTGCGGAATCTCCTTGTTTTTTTCCATCTCAAGTGCAATTGGAGCAATTTTTCTTTGGGCAAATTCTGAAACACTCTGCTTAATTAATTTTTGCTCTTCTGTAAATTCTATCATAAGATTTATACCTTTAAATTAATTTTTTTAAGTTTTTATAAGATTAAAATTCAATCGTAAACTTTAAACTTATTCAATTTGATAGCGCACGAGAAAAAAATAAAAAGTTATTGACATTCTTATTTTGGATGCTCATTTCGTATAATTGTGGCAGCACCCATACCTAACCCTACACACATTGAAGATATTGCATATTCTTTGCCAGATTCTTCCAATTGGTGAAGATTTGAACCTATTAAACGGGTTCCAGTCATCCCTGTTGGATGCCCCAAAGCAATTGCCCCACCCCATGGGTTAAATCGTTCATCTTTCCAATCTAATCCTAAATCATAGCAACTAGCATATACAACAGGGCTAAAGGCTTCATTTACTTCAATAAAAGCCATGTCATCTAAAGTCATATTTGCCCGTTTTAAAGCTTCTGGGATTGCTTTTATCGGTCCAGTTAGCATGAGAACTGGATCAGTTCCAACAACCGCGAAGTTAACTATACTTGCTCTTATTTTAAGGCCATATTCTTCGGCTAGCTCTCTTGTCATCCATAATTGTGCAGCAGCACCATCAGTTGTAGGACAACTATTACCTGCAGTTAGAAAAGCCTTACTTTTTCTTCCAGCTATTGTTCTTAAGCTTGTTAATTTTTCCATCGATGTGGTAGGGCGGGGAGTTTCATCTTTTTCAGTTAGTACTGACAAACTTGGATCTTTCGCGATCTCTTTTTTTTCATTTAACATAGGATTTCCATTCTCATCAATTTTAGGACACCATATAGGTTCGATTTCTTTTCCTCTTTTATCCCATGTGGAGCATGCTTTCTTATGAGAATGTAGAGATAAGCCATCTAATTCATTTCTAAATTCTTCCAAGGTTTTACCAGATTTATCCCTCCATACTGCACCAAGGTAATGAGCAGCAGTAATCTGATCTGCCATTTGAGCTTTATATTCTTGTGCTTTTCGTACTACCTCAGGGTTTGATTGGATCTTTTTATTTGGTGGTATCATTACAGCTTTATTTTGTTCTCTATCAAATATATACGTATCTGACATTATGGGATACTTATTTTGAACTTCTACACCTCCACATATTACGCAATCATGGATTCCTGATGCAATTGCCTGCCATGAAGACATCACAGCTTGAGCTCCACCAGCACATTGACGATTTATAGACATCCCTGGTACACTTACAGGTAAATGAGCGGCTAATGCTGCAGTTCTTCCAATATCTAAAGCACAATCACCAATTTGACTATTACATGCAACGATAGAGTCTCCTATTGAGCTTAGATCAAATTTATTGCGTTTTAATATGGTTTCATAGCAATGAACAACAAGATCATCTCCTCTATGCCATACAATAGTACCTCTTCTTTTACCCATAGGTGTTCTAACATAATCTACAAGTACAGGCACCCGTTTAGGGTCTTTGAAGTATTTTTCATACATACTTACTGGTTCAGCCATTATATCTCAATTTATTTGAAATTTTCTAGAGTTTAATGAAATCTAATTAATTAATTTTTTTTAAGATTGAAAATTGTTTGATATGAAAATATCCTTAATATTAAGTGAAAAAAAAATGCTGAAAGGAATCCATTTCTTATTAACCTATACATGTAATTATTCATGTGATCACTGTTTTTTATATTGCAGCCCAAGTTCTCAAGGAACATTCACTTTAAAACAAATCAAAGAAGTTCTTCATGAAGCAAAGAAAATTGAAACCGTGGAATGGATCTATTTCGAAGGTGGTGAACCATTTCTTTATTATCCAATAATGGTCGAAGGTGCAAAACTCGCGAAAGAGAAGGGATTTAAGGTAGGAATAGTAACCAACTCATATTGGGCAACTAGTATTGAAGATGCTGAAATTTGGCTCATACCGTTTTCAAAATTGGGTGTAGATAATATTAGTATAAGTGATGACACATTTCACTACGAAGATGAAAAACAGAATCTATCAAAAATTGCCAAGAAAGCTTCTAAGAATCTAAAGCTACCTGCAATGACCATAAGCATTGAGGAACCAATAGTTAAGAAAGAACAAGAAAAGGGAAAGCCTGTTATTAGCGGTGGAGCTATGTTCAAAGGGAGAGCTGTTGAAAATTTGATTGAAGGTTTACCAAAAAGACCATGGGAAGATTTGAATGAATGTCCATATGAAGATTTTAAAGAACTTGGGAGAATTCATGTTGATCCGTTTGGAAACGCACACATTTGTCAAGGATTAAGCATAGGTAACTTTTGGGAAACCCCACTATCAGAATTAATCAAGAATTATAATGCAAATTCACACCCAATATGCGATCCATTAATTCGAGGAGGTCCTACTCAATTAGTTAAGGAATTTGATATTAGGCATGAGAAGGAGTATGTGGATGAATGTCATCTCTGTTATCTTGCTAGGTTGAGTTTAATAGACAGATTTCCAAAATATCTTGCACCAAGGCAAGTCTATGGACTAGATTAAATGATAAAATCGTATTTTTTACTTTTCTTACGTTTTTGTCGATATTTTTCGCTAACGAAAGTGTTAAATACAACTTTTTATGTAATTTAATGGTATAAATTAGGTTCAGAATTATTAATTTCTCTTCTTTAAAATCTAACAGGGATGATTAGATATGATTGAATCAAAAGAAAGATCTAAAATTTTTCAAGAAAATTGTGAATTAATTACAGAAAACATAAATGAATTAATTATAATTATAAATCAAGTAGGTGAAATTGAATCCATTAACAATTTACCCTTGATAAAGTCTTTAGGGTATGAAAGTGATGATATAATAGGAAAATCTTGGTTAAATTATGTACATAGTGAAGACCTCGAAACTGCAATTAATGTATTAGAGAATTGTACTGAAGGTAAGCCAGTTGTTCAAGAGTTAAGATTAAAACATGCGAATGGGAGCTATAAAAATTTTAAATTTTTCTGTAAATTAACAAAAAATTTTAATGAATCGAATGGTTTTTTAATTTTTTTAAGACCTGAACAACGATTAAAAGAATCAAATGAGTTTTATAAAACCATATTGGATTGTGTCATTAATGGTGTCTGGGTAACTAATAAGGATGACATAATTTTTTTTACCAATAAAGGCATGGAAACAATTGCGGGAATAGCAGCAGCTCAAATTGTTGATGTCAGAGTTTTGAAAGATTTTCCTGAGAGTACATTGAAATATTTTAGATCTTACTATCTAAAAGCTAAAGAAGCATTAGAACCAGTTTATTATAATGCAGTACCTGTTAAAACACCTGGGGGTAGACAAAGCTATCAATCTGGATGGTTAATTCCAAGGACTCAAGATGGTAAATATGATGGGATGATATGTACGGTTGAAGATGTTACTGAACGCATAGAATATGAACAAGAATTAAAGGAATCAAAAGTACAATTAGGGAAATTTAATAAAGAGTTAGAACAAAAAGTTGAAGAAAGAACTAGTGCATTAAAAGAATCTGAAGAAAAATATCGCATGTTGATTGATAGTATTTCAGATGTTATTTTTGAAATTGATTTAGATGGGAAGATTATCTATTTAAGCCCTCAGACAACTTATATGTTAGGTTATCGACCAGAACATTTAATTAATAAAAATTCATTTACATTCATCCATCCTGATGATCAAGAAAAAGTGTTAGAACACCATAATTATATTATAAATTCTGGAGGAATTGGCTCTGTAGAATTCCGAATTCGTCATAAAAAAGGTTATTTTATTTCAGTTTCTTCAAGAGGTCAATTAACTAAAAAGGATAATGAAAAGAGAATTGTAGGTTCATTTAGAGATATAACAGAGTGTAATAAAATTAAGGAAAAGGTACAACTAGAACGAGAGAAAGCTGAATTGTATTTAAATCTTGTAAATGTACTCATCGTTGCGCTAGATAGAGATGGACATATTTCAATGATAAACCAAAAAGGAAGAGAGATTTTAGGATGGAATGAAGGAGAATTAATTGGTAAGAATTGGTTTGAAAACTGTCTTCCTTTAGTTGATCGCGATAAAGTATATAGTTATTATAATCAACTCATGAAAGGAACAATTGGGGTAAAACCGTTCTATGAAAATTCAGTAATTACTAAAAATGGAGAGGAAAGGTTAATTGCATGGTCTACCATATTGGTCAGAGATTCAAATGGTAATATAACAGGAGCTTTAAGTTCGGGAGAAGATATCACAGAACGCGAAAAGGCTGAACAAGAATTGAGAAAGTCTGAAGAACGACTAAAATATCTCGCATCCTCAGGACCTACAGTTATTTACACAGCCAAAGCCTCAGGAGATTATGGAAGAACTTTTTTTAGTGAAAATGTAAAAGATTTAACTGGTTGCGACCCTGATGACTTCATTAATAATTCTGAATTATGGATTAACAATATCCATCCAGAGGATAAGGATTTAGTATTGTCAAGACTTTCAAAAATATCAAAAAAGAAAAGTATAGGGTATGAATATCGATTTAAATTTAAAAACGAGACATATCATTGGATACGTGATGAATCTAAATTAATTACTGATGATAAAGGAAATCCAGTTGAATTAATTGGTTTTTGGTCAGATATAACATGGAGTAAAAAATCAGAAGAAAAAATACAATATCAAGCTAAACTAGTTGAAAATGTGTCCGATGCGATTATTTCTACAGATCTAGACTTTAAAATAATTACGTGGAATAAAGCTGCTGAATCTATATATGGTTGGAAAGCAGATGAAACAATAGGAAAGTACATCATTGATATAATTCCAACTGAATACTCCAATGGTGACACAAGAACTGTAACAAAACAATTACTTGAAGAAGGTTTTTGGAATGGTGAAGTTATTCAACCACATAAAGACGGCACTCAAATTAATATTTTGGAATCAGTTTCTATTCTTAAAGATCTTACCGGAAACCCAATAGGAGTTATAGCAATCAATCATAATATTACAGAGCGTAAAAAAGCAGAACAAAAATTAAAAGAATCAGAAGAGAAATTTAGAACAATTGCAGAACAATCTTCATTAGGGATGATTATTCAACAAGATGGATTAATTAAATTTGCGAATTCAGCTGTTTCAGATATCATTGAGTATCAATTGGAAGATATTCACAAATGGACTGCAGAAGATACTCTTAAATTCATATATAAAGAAGATTTGCAGTTAATAATTGAAAAATTAAAACAAAGACAGGATGGTGATTTTGAGTCTATAAATCAATATGAATGTAGAGCAATTACAAAATCAGAGAAAATCAAATGGATAGATGTCTACACAAAACCTATTATTTATCAAGGGAAGAATGCAGTTTTATCAACATTTATAGATATCACAGAGAAAAAGAAAGTAGAAGAAGAACTAAAAGAAATAAGTAGATTAAAATCCGAACTTTTAAGCAGAACTTCTCATGAATTAAAAACACCTTTAGTTTCAATAAAAGGTTATGCAGATTTATTATTAAGTCAACACTATGAAGAACTTGATTTTTATACTATCTCTGTTTTACATGAAATCAAGCAAGGTTGTTCTCGGCTTGAATCTTTGATAAAAGATCTATTAGAAACTTCGAAACTTGAATCTGGTGAAATTGAATTAAATAAGGCTGAAGATGATTTAGCGTTTTTAATTAGATTTTGTGTTAGAGATTTAAAGGGGCTAGTAGAAACTCGAAATCATGAATTAATCTTAGATATAAAAAATAAAATGATAACATATTTTGAAAAAGAAAAAATTTACGAAGTACTTATGAATTTAATAAGTAATGCAATTAAATATACTCCTACAAATGGCAAGATTATACTTAGTTCGAAAGTTCAGAATGGGAATTATGTTATATCTGTTCAAGATACTGGTATCGGTTTAACAGATGAAGAAAAAGCGAAGATTTTCAAAAAGTTTGGAAAAATAGAGCGTTATGGAAAAGGATTGGATGTTGTTTCTGAAGGTTCTGGTCTAGGTCTTTATATTTCAAAAAAAATTATTGAACTTCATAAAGGTAATATATGGGTAGAATCTGAAGGGAGAAAAAAAGGCTCGATATTCTATTTCTCTTTACCAATAATAAATAATTAAAAAAAAGATTATCATCATCTTCTTTTATCTTTTGTTTTAAAAGAATTCAAATAATCAAACTCTATTACTCTATTATAATCACTATTATTTTAGTAATAATAATAATTAACAAAAGATTAAGGCTGGTATATAATGGTATATATTGATAAGGCTAAATTACAAGCTTTATTTAGATGGTACATGCAGGAAGTGGGGGAATCCTTAATATCAGTGCTTATAGTAGGTCATGATGGTTTAGTAGTAGAAATTTTAACACGGGATCCAGAGAATGTAGATGAGAAAAAATTTGTAGGAGCATTTAGTGCCTTAGTTGAATTAATACTTAAGAAAATAACTCAAGACTTTGATATTGGTACTTTTGGTGCCGGTACTTTTGATACAGACAAATTTCGTTTTATCTTTTGCGAATCTGGATCAGATCATGTATTAGTGTCTATCCTTCATCCTAACGCTTTTGTTGATGACATTTTTCCATATACTTATTTAGCAGCGGATAAAGTAGCACGAATAATTGATGGTGAATTGCCTGTTAGCCCAGTTATTCCTAAGATTAAGAGACAGACCGAAGTAGAAAAAATCAAACATAAAATGGAATATTATCAGAAAGCACCTCTTTCATCTAATTATGTTTATAAATTGAGCTTAATTGGTGATGGTGGTGTAGGAAAAACCAGCATGGCACAAAGATATGTTCATGGAATATTTAAAGCAGATTATAAAGCTACTATTGGAACTTTTATTTCTAAAAAAGAATGTCAATTTGATGAATTAAATACTACTGTAAGATTCATGATTTGGGATTTAGCAGGTCAAAGTCAATTTCAACGCCTTTGGCCAGATTATCTAACTGATTCACGTGCAGGTATTATAGTTTTTGATATAACAAATCGAGAGTCATTTGAAAATGTGAAAAAATGGTATGATATTATTACAGAAGTAGCTTTTCAAAACATAGTGTTAATATTGGTAGGAAATAAAGTAGACTTAGGTAACTCAAGAGAAATTACTACTGAAGAAGGCATGGAATTGGCAAAAGAATTAGATTTATATTATATGGAAACCTCAGCAAAAACAAGTGAAAACATTGATGATGTTTTCGAATGGATAGCACTCCAAATAATTAATATGAATATTGAAGAAGTAAAGGATACTATACTAGATAAACAAATTGAGGAGGGTAATAAATTTGTAATTTCAAGCCCTCAATTAAAAATTTTAACCCAGTTTTTTACTAAACAGTTAGACTATTGTATCGGTAAAAGCGATACTAAAGAAATTATAAAATACTTAGATATTTTAAAGTCGATACAAAAAAATATGTTATAAGTTATCCCAAAAGATTTTATGAATCAATATATAGACTCGGTTTAAATGGTTTTGCCTTATTCGATTTCATTTTTGGATTAAATTCGAATTTTTAACTATTCTCTAAATAAAACTTATGGAATGTAAATTGTTAAATATAATCCTTTTTTTCTAAAATTTACATTTAATTAACTTATTAAATCTAATAAATTTTAATAAGTGGGGATGAGAATTGTTTGAAAGAAAATACTGATAGCTATAAACTTTTAAATGAATCTGAAGAAATGTATAAAAATATCATCAGTAACCTTATAGACATAATAGTAGTGTTAGATTTAAAAGGAAATTTCTTATATGTCAGTCCTCAAATTTATGATATTTCCGGATTTAAACAAGAGGAGCTAATAGGCAAAAGCGGTTTTAAATTTATGCATCCTGATGATATAAAAAAAGCCGTTGATGTATTAAAGGAAGCAATAGAAAAGGGGAAGAAAATGTACATTGAATATCGAACTATACATAAAAAAGGACATTATATAGATGTGTCTGCAAATGGGAGAATAGTAAATATGGAAGGAGAAGACAGAGTTTACGCAATTGTAAGGGATATCTCTGGGCAAAAAAGCTCTGAACAAAAATTGAAAGAATCTGAAAATATGTATAAAACTCTAAGTAATGAATTAGAGGATATATTCGATAGAATCCCAGATAAGATTTTCTGTAAAAATAGAAAGGGTGAATATACTCAAGTAAACCAAGCTTTTGCGGATACATTCAATCTTAATAAAGAAGAGATTATTGGAAAAACTTCGTTTGATTTTTTCCCATCAGATCATGCAGAAATATTTCATGAAAATGATTTAAAAGTAATGCGAAGTGGTAAACC
>JAHQWI010000035.1 GCA_029856085.1 Promethearchaeia archaeon
GTTAACAATTTAATTAAGATTTTTCTCTTTCCAATTTTTTATAAAATCTTTAAAATTATTTTCAGAAATACCTAATGTATTAACCGGTTTATTATCATTTAATTCATCCTCTTTGGTATCAATTTTTCTTTGAAATGATAATTTCCAATCGTAATACGATACTGCTTTTGACATAATTTTAAGATGATAGTTTATCCAAATAAATTAATACAGTGTAATAATTTTCTAATATCCAAGAACCTAATAAAAATCTAAATATTTAGTTTTGAATATTTTGTCAAAATTACGTACTGAAGGAACATAATTAACAGTTTTGTAAGTTGATGCCGACAAAAAATCTGGAACAATTTAGGAGGATTATTGCCGACAAAAATCTTATCGAAACTTCAAGGTATAAAAAAAATCAATCTCAAAAAGAAAAAAATTTCGTTTACAATAACACCAAGACAAATGGCTTTGATAAATAATGAGGGGAAATGTATTTTAGAACCCGGTGAATTCATGTTTCAGTGGGTGGATGGGAGAAAGATTATTAAATTTGGTTTATTCAAATTATTTATAGAAAATTAAGTAAATTGATGAAAAATGAAAAGAATTGTAATTGATCTCGAAACCCTCAGTGAAAAAGACATTGAGTTTAAAAAAGAAATTGATGATCTCATTGCCTTAGAAGTTGCTCCTAAAACGCAAGATATGGAAGATGGTAAAATTAATGTCTGGGATGTTTTGGAGCCTTTAGGAAAAAAAGGTTTACTTGGATTAAGGTATCCTAAAGAATTGGGGGGTAGGGGTAGTTCTTATATGCAAGAAATGTTACTATCAGAGGCATTATCATATGAGAGTTTGGTTTATGATATGGTACGGGGTTCAAGTGTCTATCCCGCAGGTTTGATATTAGTGTTTAGAAGGCAAGAAACTCTCGGAAAATACATTAAACCTATAGTAACTGGGGAAAAAAAAGGTTGTTTTTGTTTTACCGAGCCCGATGCAGGATCTGATCTTTCAAGGATGAAAACAATTTATAGAAAGGATGAAGATGGTAATTTTATACTTAACGGAGAGAAAAGATTTATAACTAATGGTACTGTAGCTGATGTAATGGTTGTTTACGGACGAAACGGGGCATTTATTGTTGAATCCGATTTTGAGGGATTTGAAATGCTTGAAGAGTACAAATTGATGGGACTTCATGGTTTAAACCTGGGGCATCTGAAGTTTACAGATGTAAAAGTTCCGAAAGAAAACCTCTTATTTTACAGGGAATTAAAACCCGCAACCGAAGGATCTCAGCGAAAGAGAACATCTGCAATTTCAAGTATGCAACAATTCCTCGGTCCAGAAAGGGTGGCTATGTCATTACAGGCCCTGGCGGTAGCTAAACGAGCAATAGAAATCGCAGTTAAATATTCTCAGGAAAGGGTACAGTTTAAAAAACCCATAAGTGAATTTGAAGGAATAAGTTTTAAAATTGCTGAAATGGTTGCAAACTTTGAAGCAGGTAAAGCATTATACGGAAAAGCAGCCCAAAACTCACAGAACCCCGCACTTTGTGCTATGTGCAAACTATTTGTTGTCACAAGTACACATAAGATTTGTGATGAAGCATTGCAAATTATGGGTGGTATTGGTTATACAAACAAATATCCAGTAGAACGGTTACTTAGGGATATAAGACTCCACCGAATAGGTGGTGGTACTGATGAAATTATGAAATACATAATTCAAAAGGACATTTATAAAGGATTTAATAAACCAATTGGGGAGGAAACTGAAAAAAAAGTGGACTTTCAGTTCTAGTAATAAAAAGAGAATTTTCAAGTCTAAAGAAAGAATTTTTTAATAATATATTATTTTTTAATAAAAAATGCAAAAAGGGTGATTTTAATCAATGTTTGGTGAGATCCATCATATTGGATTTGTGTATAGAAATGGTGAAGAAGCAGTTAAAAAATTCAAGAGTTTTTTTGGTATAGAAAAGTTTAATCGGATTGATATGGGTGTAGTAAAAGTAGCAAGATCCATGATTGGAAAGCTACAGATAGATTTGATTGAGCCTCAAGATAGGAACTCAATATTTTATACGTTTTTAGAGAATGGTAATGTTGGCCTTCATCATATAGGGTTTCTAGTTGAAAATATTGATGAGAAAATTAAAGAATGGGATTCAAAAGGTATGAAACAAGTTCTAGGAGGTATAATTCCTCCCGCAAAATTTGTTTATTTTGATACAACGGACATCCTCGGTCATATTATAGAGTTTTTGCAGATACCCTATAAGGAACCTTAATATACACCGTCTTGTGTTGACAGAAGTATTTCCTTCTCGGGATGCTACCTTTTAAATTAGGAAAAACTAAAAATAAAAAGGAAATTTTTTAGTTATTAATTCAATTAGAATTGAAGGTATTATATTTTGACAATAAAAACGAATATTACCGAGATGTTTGGAATTAAGTACCCAATCGCAAGTGCTCCTATGGGACCTTATAGAACAACTGAATTGGCTATAGCGGTCACAGAAGCTGGTGGACTTGGCACCCTCTCTCATTCAGAACGATCTATGGACTGTGAAGAAGTAGATTCTATAGTTGCTATGAAGAAAAATCTTGATTATGTAGTTGAACATACTGATGGGATTTTTGGTTTCAACATAAGAACTTCGAGACTTGAATTAGATTGTGATAAATTGATCTCTGAAACCTCAAAACATATAATGGGTAATCCTAAATTAAGAGAACAATGCCTTTATGCGCTCACCAGTGCGGGTTCAGCAGCAAGAATGCCTAAGAACAAAGATTTCCAGAAATTAAGAGAAAAAACCCAGATCAAACATTTCCATGTTGCTCCCGCGCTCTGGCTAGCGGATAAATGTGTCGCAGCGGGATGTGACGGTCTTGTGGTAACAGGTTTTGAAGGGGGAGGTCATCAAGCATATGAAAAAGTTCAAGGTTTAGTTTTATTACAACAGGTACAGCAAAAGCACCCAGATATTCCGAAGATCGCGTGTGGTGGATTTGCAACAGGAGCAGGTATGGCTGCAGCTTTAGCTCTCGGCGCTGGAGGAATTGCTATGGGATCGAGATTTATTGCATCAAAAGATAGTGAATTTCATTCAAACTATAAGAATGTAGTCCCACCAGCAAAAGCTTCAGATACTATTGTAACAACTGGAACTTTCGGAACTATTAGGCTTTGGAAGAATAAAGTTTCTTTATATTGGGCAAGTAGAGTAGTAAAAAGTAAAGAAGAAAAGATAGCTCAAGAAAAAGTATATCAAGAGCATCAAGCATCCTTAACAAAGGAAGAGATTGCTGAAGAATTGAGAAGAAAGAAAGATGCAGATTTAGCAGCTTATAGGGGTGATATGGAAAACGGTGGGGTTTTATTAGGGCAAAGTATAGGAGTAATTAACCAAATCAGTAGTGCCTCAGATATTATTGAAACGATCCTAAATGATGCAGAAAAAGCATTAAAAAAAGCGATAACATTCGTGGAATAGGAGTTTCCTAAATATTAAAAGAGAGTGTAGATGTAAATGCCAGTAAAAATTGATTTTAAAAAGACACAAAAAGAGCTTTATCAACCAAATGCTCAAGAACCAGTAATAGTTGAAGTACCAGAAATGCAATTTCTAATAATTGATGGGATGGGTTCTCCAGGGGATTCCAAAGAATACCAAGATGCTCTCGCGGTTCTTTATCCAGTGTCATTTAGAACAAAATTTATTAGTAAGGATAAGGGTAAAGACTATGTAGTGCCTCCTTTGGAGGGACTTTGGTGGGCAGAGGATATGAACGATTTTACAGAAGGAAATAGAGATAAGTGGAAATGGACGATGATGATAAGGCAACCTGATTGGATTAATCCAGATATGATTAAAGAAGCGATGGCTATTACTAAAGAGAAAAAGCCCGAACTTTCGAAATTACTGCCAAAACTCCGATTGGAAAAGTATAAAGAAGGGAAAGCAGCTCAGATTATGCATATAGGACCATACTCTGAGGAAGGTCCGACTATTCAAAAGGTACATGATTTAATAAAGAAAGAGGGTGGCAAATTTGATGGCCTTAAAGCTAAACATCATGAAATCTATCTTAGTGATCCAAGAAAAGCTAATCCCGCAACTATGAAAACTGTTATTAGGCAACCATTTTAATTAGTAGATCTAATTTTTTTAATTCTTTTTTGTCCAAAGCAATATTAACATTTTTAAATACTGAGATTTTAGTAAGTTTAATTCATTTTATTTTCAGGTAATAAAAATGAGTAGTGAAGAAAGTCATAAATTAAATGTAAAAGATTGGATAACTTTAAGCACTGTAATGATTGGCGCTGTTTTAACAATTCTTGCTCTGATTTGGCAATTACCTACTCTTGACGGAATTGTTACTTCCACATTCTTACTAATGCTTTCATTTATCTTCTTTGTTAATTCTGTATCTGCAAATTCAAAAGCACATTTTGAAGCTAATTCAGGAGATACCGATGAAGAGCGAATTAAACGTTTTGTTACTTTCGCAGAATATTCATTTGGTCTTGGTTTCACTCTAGTAATAATTGCATTCTCCGTTCTGGGTTATGAATATTTATTATTTTATGCGGGTCGTGAAATTATTACACTAATTCTTCCGATTGCTTTTTTGGCCACTGCTTGGATAGTTATCTTTATATATAATCTTATTAACTATTTTGGAAAACCGCTCGGAGCAATTAGAAGCTTGAAGCGTAATCTATGGATTATTTTGGAGCTAATCTGCTTAATAATAATTATATTTGACTTTTTTGAAGTACTAACACTTCCCTAAATTCTTTTTTTTTTCTTTATTATAATAATATATTAAAACGATCCAATAGATCATAATTTGTCTTAAGTTTTTTAAAGATATTAAAAAGAATAAAGGGACGAGAAGCTGCTAATGAAACCCGAAGGTTTTCATCGGCAATGTATAAGCAATCCATACTTTCGTATAGGTTTTTCAATGTATTAAATCGTTTTGAATAACAGATCCGAAAACCTATTATTCAATTCTATACCCGAAGATATAATTTTTCTTCCTGTGAGGGAAGTACAATTTTTCCAAGTTGTCTTACTCGAAAGTAATTCAATTGGCACAACACATTGAGATGCTAATACTACTTCTCGACATTCACATGAGATGCGAATTGCTTCACACCGTTAGATGCGAACAATATATGATTTGAGTGAATTATATTTAAATAAAACTATTAAGGGGTTATTATACTTTTTTGTCGGTAGCATTAAAAAATCTATTATTTAAGTCGGAACTCCCAATCTCCTATATAAAACATGAAAGATCTTTTTGAATCGATTTTTTATTATAATCAGACTTTAATAATTCCTCAAGTTCCGGAAATTCGAAAGGAAAAATATTTTCAAACGCTCTTTTTAGCAATTCAACATATTTTCTTCTGTCATATTCGTGCTTTTTTTCATCATATAGATCTGAAAGGATAACCTTCTTTTCAGGAAAATCTGGGTCTGCATCGGCGTTAAGAATTATATATCGAACATTTTTTCCAGCAGATGCAATAACACCAGATCGTTCTAATTGTCTTGCGGCAACCGCTTGGTAGCTATTTACTTTGTATTGATTTGGACTTCGAGAGATCTTTTGTTTTATCGTTAGCTCATCTCTTGAAACTTTCCCGGAGTACACTCTCTCCACATATTCATAAAGCACTTTCTTTGCCTTAGGTATTCTTTCATTGAACTCATCAACAGTCTTTGCGTCTTGGAAAACATCAATAAATGCATATTGAGCGTCCTTTACAATTTTTGGTATGTCTCTGCGTCTAACCTCAATACCTCTCACCTTAACCTCCCCATCATTTTTTATGCCCCAATAGTGACTGAGCGCGGGTACGTCAGGTTCTGCTCGAGAGGGCAGGAAAACGATGATATTGAAAATCCCGTCCCAGCTCATAGGGACGCCAACACTTTTTGTTATTTTATCAGCAATTTCTTTTGTCAATTCTTCAAATTCTTCCGGAGTTCTTCCTTTTGTATCCTGTAGATAAATCGAATCTACAATTCCATGGATGATCTTACACCCGTGGTTTTCAGCAACTTCAGCAGATCGCAAGAGGAATTCGCGAGCAAAAGCACAGACTGTTTGATGTGCTTCAATTTTTCCAAAACGAGCATTTTTAAAACCTAAATAACCGAAGCTCACTACAAGTACCCATTTTAGAGCAATATCTGTAAATTTGTATCGAATATCATTATGAGTTTTATTGTATTCTTTATATTTAAGACGCTTTCTAAGAGGCAAGGCAATTGATTTTGAAATAATTCCTTGTCTTTTAGAACAAATATGAAAGCCTCCACCCCCTGGCACAACAACTCCTGTACCATCATCTTTACAACATTGACAGTTAATAGTTTCCGAAGAAATGTTGAAGTTAGCCATTAGAGACGGATACATTGAGGAAAAGTCTAGTTCTGCCACCTGATCAAAGATACCGATCATAGGTTCAAAAATATGGCCCCCTCGATCATTAGTAATGAGATCCATACCATTTCGGAAGTCTTCTGGGCTCTTTTTAAAAGGTGGGATAAGATGATCCAGTTTATATGCATTATAGTATTGTATTGATTGAAGAGCGCCCCCAATAGTTATCCTACATAATCTTTGTAGAGTTACCCGAGAGATTCTCGCGACTTCGATAACTCCAGGTATATTTCCCTCACTAAAGTGTAAGCTTCCATAAGTAGTAGTATCCAAATGAAAGCGACCAGTAAGGTAAACTTGAGTTTTCGAACGACGCATTATTATCCCGTAGGTCATATAGTGATCGGAGTTTCCTGAAAGGTTAAAAATGCAGTTTTTAAGGGGAGTTCTGGTGCGAGAGAGATATAAATCTTTTGAGACATGATTTACTGATGCTCGTGCAACCAAATAAGGAAACACAAACTCATCACCTCCATGCGTAAGGATAATATCGGGATTCAATCTCTCAATCACCTTACTAATCATCTTGATGGTTTCAGCTTCATCAGCTTCATCGATCAGAATTTTCCTTTTTCTCTGCCCATCTGCCCTTGGGATGTTGGCTTTTTCATCTTTTTCAACAATGCTCACTTCGGCGTATGCCAGAGGATCATTATAATATGATCTTATTCCATGCTGCTGTATTTTAATATCCAACCAGACAGCTTTTAGAGGAGGTAAATCATAAAACAATTCTTCGTTGTCATCTTTTAATTCTAACGATATTAAACGCATAATGTGTCCATCAGCCTTTTTCTTCTTTTCAAGCTTAACCTTGAATCCACATAAAGACATTGGAAATAAGTCATTTACATAGAAATACATCTGAGAGATTGGAAGATCTGTGTTATATAGTGTAAAAAGATCAATTTCATTGATTTCTTTAATTGTCTTCTTAAATACCGAAGGCTTTACCACTGAAACTCCAAATATCTTTGTTTTTTCATGTTCCTCTAGCTTCACATATTTCTCACAAATTCTAACATCATCTACATCATGATGTGATTTGAGAATTTGTTTTAGCCTCTTAAAATCTTTGCCAGCATGTCGTTTTGGCACGGCATAAAATTCAGGGCAGAAGTCATGAAAAATTTTTACAACCTTTTGTTCTTTTATTGTCTTTACCCAAAGAATAACTCCATCACCATAGGTGGAAACATCTAAAAGCCACCCATCAAATTGTTCTTGAAAATTCAACCTCTAATCTTTTCCTCTTATCGTTTCTTCTAATTCTTTTACCCTCTCTTCCAACATTTCAATTCTCTTTTCTTGTTCAACTGCAAAGGAGATGAATAATACTTCTGATAACATTGGACGTGCGCTCATGCTGCCAGCATCTGCATGAATTCGAGCGTAATTCATTAGTTTGTTAAATATCTTTTGTTCTTCAGGTCTTAGAGCTCTTTTAAAGTTTCTCCAACTTTCAATCTCATGTTCCAATGCAGGTCTGAAAGAAGGAACTGTTCTTCCCATTTTTCACACTTCTTAATAGTTAAAATCCCAGAAAGGAAGTGTTTCAGTTGATTAAAAAGAAAATACATAACAAATTTTCTGATTTTTGATCATTAAAATCATAGACAAGAAAATAATAAGAGCAAACTTTATTTCTAGTATATATCTAAACTTATTAAAATTAATAAATGGTATTGTTAAATGTCAAAAGATTTGAAATTATGGCACGCTCCCTGTGGAATTTATTGTAAGAGATGCCCTGGTGTGCAAACTTTTGGATGTACAGGATGTCGGGAGAAAAAAGGACAAATCCTTAAGTTCCCCGTATGTAAAACTTACGAATGTGTTACAAGTAAAGGGCACGAATTTTGCTATGAATGTAGTGATTTTCCTTGCGAAATGCTGCAACCTATTGTGAACTTTGAGATTTTTGCTCCACACAATTCTAAAGTCTACAATTCAGTTATGATACAAAAATTAGGATTAGAGGGATGGGATAAAATCTGCGCAGAAAAATCTACGCTTTATTACCAAGGAAAGAAGGTACAATTCGGGGGAGACCCCCTCACATTGGAAGAAAAGGATCCTAATATGTATAAAAAGAAGGAAAATTAAAGATAAAATAATTAAAACCAGCAATCAATAGTTTATTAACTACAAATCCTCCTAAAATATCTGGACTACTACTAATCCTAGAAAAAATAAATCAAATTACGATATTAAAAAGCTAAGTTTACTCTGCCTTCTTCTCAGCTTTCTCAGCTGCCTTCCTAGCTACCTTCTCAGCTTTCTCAGCTGCCTTCCCAGCTACCGTCTCAGCTTTCTCAGCTGCCTTCCCAGCTACCGTCTCAGCTTTCTCAGCTACCGTCTCAGCTTTCTCAGCTTTCTCAGCTACCGTCTCAGTTTTCTCAGCTTTCTCAGCATTCTCAGCTGCCTTCCCAGCTACCTTCTCAGCCTTCTCAGCTACCTTCTCAGCTACCTTCTCAGCTTTTATCTCAACTTTCTCAGCTTTTTGGGCTTTCTCAAGTACCGTCCTATCTTCTTTAGCTGCCTTCATTGATTCCTTTTCATGTTTTTCATAATCATCATTCGTTGCATTCCTCAAAGTCTTTTTCCCACATATTTCGCAATATTCCGTTTCTGTATGTGCAAATTCTCCGCATTCATCACAGACAAATTTGAATGTTTTTTTAAATGTTTTCATATCCAATATTATTCACATCTATAAAAAAAAAATTTTTACTAATATAATACTGACATATTTCACATTACATAAAAGCTATTCTCATTTATATCTTGAATTATTTTCAATTTGGTAAAGATAAATTCACCTTTTTTACATGGATTTGGTTAAATCACTATCATAATTTTTTACAATTAATATTGAAAAATATTAGAAAAGAGAGTTAAAACCAGCAATCTATGGTAGCGTTTTTTAAAGGAATTTTCTTCTTAGGAGTACGTGGCTTCCATTTTAACAATCGGTTTTCAGGCAAGTAAGGATGCTGAACGAGAGTATATTCATTGTATCTTTCATCATCATTTATCATCACTAGTACGTGAACACAATGCGAGAGAATGTTTCCCCCTTTTGGCCTGAAAAGAGAATTTTCATGTAAAGG
>JAHQWI010000036.1 GCA_029856085.1 Promethearchaeia archaeon
AAACAACTAATTTAAAAATGATTCAAGATGTTGAATTTAAGATCATCTGGTCAAAGTTGGTGCAAGAATCGCCCAAATTTGGAGGAACTTATCACTTATTTGTAATGGCTGAAAAGTAACTATAATTCTTCATCAACAAAAATAGAGATAATATTTACAAAAAACTATTCATAAATTATAGGGTTTTTAAAAAAAAATGTATATGAGAAAATTTTATCTCTTTATTAAACATTATAAGGGGATTAAAGGTTTTTCTTTTTTTTCTAATTCCCTTTCTCTTAATTTTCTTCGAAATATTTTACCTATTGTTGTCCTTGGTAAAAATCTTAAGAATTCTACATGACGTGGATATTTATATCCCGCCATCTTTTCTTTCGCCCACTCAATGATGTCTCGTTCAGTGATCCCTTTATCCCTATAACCTTCTCTGAGAACGATAAATGCTTTAATTGTTTCACCAATGTTTGGGTCTGGTATCCCTACAACACCTGCCTCTAAAATTGCAGGATGTTCCATCAACTTTTCTTCAACTTCCCTTGGCATTACCTTATAACCCTTGTATTTTACCATATCTTTAGTGCGTCCCTCGATATAGAAGTATCCATTTTCATCTATTCTCGCTAAATCACCTGTTCTTAGCCAATCATCTATAAAAGTTGCTGCTGTGGCTTCAGGTTTCTTCCAGTATCCTTTCATTACCTGAGGTCCCTTAATTAATAATTCACCTATCTCGTTGGTAGGCAATTCCTCTAATGTATCAGGATTAATGATTTTAGCATCAGTATCTATAACGGGCATCCCTATACTCTCAGGTTTGATGCCAGGCATCCATGATGCAGACCCATGCGTACCTGGTGAGGTTTCAGTAAGGCCATAACCTTGGAAAACTTTAGTTCCAACAACCTGTTCCCATTTTTTTGCCAGCTCTGGGGCTAATGGTGCGGAGCCAGAACTTGCGCCCTCAAGACTTGAAAGATCTCTCTCTGTAAAATCAGGACAATTAACTATCATTTGAAACATTACAGGTACACCCACAAATAATTCAATTTTATAATATTCAATAGCTTCTAAAATTTCAACGGGATCAAAAGAAGAAAACATAACAAGCATATATGCAGTAGCTAAAAATAGGAGTACTACCATGAACCCAAAGCTATGACATAATGGGAGGACAGATAAATTTACACCATTACCTACATTCGCTTCTTGCTCTTCAACAGTTGAATCTCCTAGAGTATTATAAATGATTTGAAGAATATTAGAAACTAAATTATGATGTGTTAACATCACACCTTTTGGTAAACCAGTCGTACCTCCTGTAAATAATAATGCTGCAATATCATTTTTCGGATCTATCTCTACTTCTGGCGCATTACTAATCTTATCTATTATAAAATCTTCAAGAGTAATCGCATCATCTTTTGATTCTTCAGTAGCTATTAGAATTACATTTTTTACTTCAACTTGTTTTCGAGTTTTTTTGATGGTTCTATAGTTCGCTTTATGGACAAAGATGGCTTTAATATGACCCGCCTCTCGAACGATATGGGTAACATCTGATTCTTTAAGAAGTGGATTGATTGGCACGACTGTAGCTCCAATTTCTAAGATCCCCAAAACACAAAACAAAAATTCAGGGCAGTTACCTGACATTATGCCTACCGCATCCCCTTTCCTAATACCTAATTCATGTAATGCATTAGCAATTTTATTCGCATTGTTCAATATTTCTCGATAAGTATATTTTTTGTCCAAGGGTTTATGATAAACACATACATTGTTAAGATATTTAGACGCTCTTACCTTTACAAATTCATGGACTGATATAGGATCGAAACGTATTGATTTTGGCAAGGTTCGTGGTCGATTTTTAAACCAAGGTCTATCAGTATTCTCTATATACGGCGACTCGTTTTCATATTCAAGTTTAACCTCCCAATCTGAATAATCTTTTATAATATTCACCTCTGAAAAATTAAATTCAAAAAAAAAATTGGATTAATTATATAGTTGAATTGTTATTATTTTTAAACATTTTGGTCATGCAAATATCAATGAGATGATCTCAATTATCGGTTCTCCTCCTTCTATGGATGATGTAAGGCACGAGTTTAGTCAAATCGGAATTGAAATAAATTCTATGATGTTTAAAAATATGAATAAAGGAGCAGGGTTCCTAATACGAAAATATCGAGATAGACCTGAGTTTGAAAAGAATTTCTTTCAAATTGTATAAATAAAAAAGTTTAAATTTTTTAACCTTTAAAATACTGTAAAACTTTCTTCACACACCCGAATGAGCTTTTTACCTTACTTACATCACAAGAATAAGTCATATTGTAAAGAACGATGTGTTTTAACCCGACCCTAGCATAATCTTCAATTTTAGATATAATCTCATCTGGAGTACCATGTAAAAAAGTTTCCTCGCATAATTTTGATGGAATTTTCTCAAAAGCCTCAAGCATTGTTTCTCGGGTATACTGTGTAGGAATATAATCAAGAAGGCCATAAAAATCCTCGCCAAAGGGATGCGAAATTCCAAATTGTTTAAAATACTCATTTGATTGAAGAAGACTATAGTTTTTCACAAATGCAGTCTCTAATAATCTATCACATTCATTATGATCCTCATCAATGATAATATTATGCCAGAGTCCAGGAGTTATATCCTCTGGATTTCTCCCTGCTTTTTTAGCAGAATTTTGAATAATATCAAGCTTTTCTTTATAAGTCGAAAGATTGAAGTTCGTAGGTAACCATCCATCTGCTAATCTACCGGTCAAATCACACATTTTAGGTCCATGTGCTGCGACCCATATTGGAGGGAATTTTCCTTCTCTATAAGGTTTTATAGAAATAACAGCATTTTTTAATTTCCAAAATTCCCCATCATAACTAACACGACCTTCATTTTCCCAAAGAAGTTTAATTATTTTAATTGCTTCCTCTAGTCTACTAACAGGTTTCTCCCATTTTATACCATAAGGAATAACATTTTCCCCTTCTCCTGTTCCAATACCGAGAATGGCTCGTCCTTTTGATGCATGGTCCAATGTTAAAAAGGTTTGAGCAAGAATAGCGGGATGCCTCCTAAATGGTTCAGTAACACTAGTACCGAGTTTAATATTTTGAGTAGTCCAAGCAGCAATTGCCATCATAGAAAAAACATCATAAAAATCATGAGGACTATTCTGAATTGTTGACATTTGAATGAGATCAGGAGTCCATATTGATTCGGGTATCCAACCCATTAGATGATCTGCAAACCACACGGAATCATAGCCGCTAGCTTCGATTCTCTTAACAGTTTCAATACCTCTATCAAAGGGAGGTATAAAAGTTCCCTCTGTTCCGATTTTTATATCAAGATCCATCTTATCACTTTATATTTTATGAATAATATAAAGAAATTCTAAAAATTTTATAAACCTATAGAATTTGTACAATTATCAAAATAAAATAAATAAAAAATAATTTTTGACTAAACTTAATTGAGGATTGATATATAATGAGATTTAGTTTTCATATACCCGTACCAACCCCTCGTCTTGAATTTATGTTCGAAGGGACTAAAAAAGCTGAAGAAAGTGGTTTTTTTGGAATTTTTTATGCAGATCATACGACAATGTCGCCAACACGTACAGGAACTTGTTATGATGCATATTGCTTTTTAACAGCTCTAGCAATGATAACCAAAAAGGTAAAATTATGCACTGGAGTATCTGATTGTCATCGTTTTCATCCTGCACTAATGGCACATAAAGTCGCAACATTAGATCAAATTTCTAATGGTAGAGGTATGATAGGACTTGGAGCAGGTGAAGCAATGAATATAGACATGTATGGGTTAAATCGAAAGAGATCTGTTTCAAAATTGCGTGAATATATTATCTTATTGAGAAAATTTTGGGCTAAGAAAAAAGTTAATCATCAAAGTGATTTCTGGGGAGAAATGAAAAATGCTTTCATTGAAATAAGACCAGTTCAGGAGAATCCACCTATCTATATCGCTGCTAATGGACCAAAGACGCGTCAAATAACAGGAGAGTTAGGAGATGGGTGGTATCCGCTTTACCAACCACCATGGGTTATAAAAAATAACTTAAAAGAAGTTATGGATGCTGCAAAAAAGGCTGGTCGAGATCCCAATGAAATTGATTATGTATATGATTGTTTTGTAGCCATAGATGACGATAATCCTGATAATGCTGTGAAAAGATGTGAATTTTTTAAGACTTCTTATTTATTAAATTCTTGGATTACGAATGAAGCATACCCAAACTTAAATTTACCCGAAGGAATTAGTGTTCATGATTTTGATATGAGCAGTAATGTCACAGTAGATTTATTAAGTCACTTAAATCGATTACCTGAAACAATTCTCCAAGATTTCAACTGCATAGGAACAACAGATGATGTTATTGCAAGTATAGAAAAATATAAAGAAGCTGGAATAACACATATAAGTATGATGAATAGAGGTCCTGATCCAAATAAAGTATATGAGATATTTCGAGATAAAATAATACCGTATTTTAAAGAATTAGAGAAATAATTTTATTTTTATTTTCTTTTCATTGATACTATCCGAGATATTAAGAAAAATAAAAAAAAAGATATCATTAATTAGTATCTTTAAATATCGGGATAATTTCTTCACTTATAATTTTAGTAACGTCAAAATATGTGAAAGGTGCATTCCTTCTTGAAACACCATGTTGCAACTCTAAAATGAAATGCTGTGCACCGGCGTCAACAAATTTCTGTATTTTTTTAATAATCTCTTCCTTAGTACCAATCATACCGCTTTCTTGTATTAATTTATCAGGAATATCCTCTGCCAATGGTGCTAATTTCTTGTAATTAAACTTTACTACATCCTCTCTATCATATACCAATAGACTCATCTCATCACTACTAAAGCCGGTAGCATCTTTGAATATTTGTTCATATTCGTCTTTCCAATATCCTAGTTTCTTTAGTGTTCTTGGTTGCATACTTAATCCAGCCTTCATACCCTTATAAAAAGAGTTTAACTTTTCCTCATCGTCATTTATGAAAATTCGCGCAAAATATCCAAAAGTAAAATTATTTGGATCTCTTCCTTCTTTTTTCATGATATCAAGAATTGTATTCCGATTGTCACTATATAATTCTGGAAAGGCACCCAAAGGCATCCAACCGTCAGCAATTTCTGCTGTAAGCTTTAAGGTTTTGGGTCCATTTCCAGCTATCCACACAGGAATTTTGCTTATTGGCTGAGGGAGCATTACAGCATTGTTAGTTTGGAAATATTTCCCATTAAAAGTTACATCTTTTCCCTTTTCCCAAAATTCCTTCATCAGCCTTATAGATTCACTCATCTTAGTAACAGCATGGTCAAATGGAATATTATATGCCTTTAAATTCATTCCCTCGCCAGCGCCGATTCCCAAAATGAAATTTCCTTCAGTCATGTGGTTAAGTGTAGTTGCCATTTGAGCCAAAGATGCAGGATGCATTCTGTAGGGATCTGTTACTGCTGATCCTAATGTCTTTCCCTTAGCTAATTCAGAGAATGCACCAAATACCGGCCATAAACAAAAAAAATCATCTATAGCACTACCAGGAATGCCACTTAGGTGATCTGGAAGCCAGATAGAATCCCATGCTTCTTGGCTAGCTGTTAAAACCTTCTTCTTAAGAAGATCCCATGCTTGAGAATAATATAAATTAACTCCAAATTTAATGTCTGTCATTATAATACTTCTATTTTAATTAATTTAAGATATTTTAAAGTAGTTAAATTGAAATTTAAGTTTTATTTTATCAATCATTTTTACTTCTTATTTTCTTTCAACCACTCTTCTTGCAGAATACTCATAAAAATCATATCGTGATATTCTCCATTGGCAAACATTGCCTGCCTCATTCGACCTTCTTCTACAAATCCTATTTTGTTATAAGAATTTATAGCTCTACTATTGAACTCATAAACACGTAACTGGATTCGGTTCAAATTCACAGTTTTAAATCCGTAATCTAACAATAATTCTATTGCTTCTGTTCCATACCCTTTACTTTGGTATTCTTTTTCTCCTATCATGATTCCTACTTCTCCAACCCGATTTTTCCAATCTATAGCATGCAGCCCACAATTTCCAATAAGCTTTTCTGTATCATTTTCATCAGGAATAAGAATACCAAAAATAATAGTATCATTTTGATTCTTTAGGTTTTCGATCCAATCCTCCTCCATCATGCGGGTAAGTGGTAGAAAGATAGATAAATATTGAGTAATTTCTGGATCATTTAACCACTTGAGATAAGATTCAATATATTCTCTTTTAACTGGACCAAGTTTTATTCTGTCTCCTTTTAACATAAATAAAAAAAATCGGGATTTGAATAAAAAATTAATGAAATAAATTTAGAATAAAAAAAGAAGAATAGAAATAAGCTTTTTAAAAGGTTATACCATAGCTACGAGCTGCATATTTTACAATCTCAAATGAGACGATACAGATTAACGAAATCAAGAAACACACTAACCAATCTAGACCTGTTAAATACATGAACATAAAATTAATTCCTGCATCTGCGAGCGCTACTTGAACACTAGGAATGTACATTAATGCTAGAAGGACAAAGAATAATAATCCTATCAATAGATACATGAATTTGTTACTATCTTCTTTTATGCTTCTTATTAGAGACTTATTTGGTCGTCTGATTTGAAATACTAAAAATGATTCGCAGAAAAATAAGGTAACCATAAGCATTGTTAGTGTTTTTGCTTCTACTAATGTAACTCCAGAAGGAAGCAAATCAGCTGTTTCAGATGTAAAGAGATAACCATTGTTAAGTCCACCAAAATCTAAAATGTTTGGTGTGGGATATAATTCACTAATAGTGATTGAATAAACCACAAACATGCTAATAGCTAATAAAATACCAAATATGAATAGAAGAATAATAGTGTTCTTCGATAGTATCTCTTCTGAATCTTTTGGTTTTTCTTTCATTACATCTTCGGATGTAGAGTCAAATGTAAGGATTAAACCTGGAAACATATGTAAGGTTATTGAGAGGAAAATCCATTGTAAATAAAAAGCTTCATCTAAAAAATAAGGCAATTCTAGTATAATTGCTAAAATAAATTGAACAATACCTTCAAAAATGTTAATACAAATATAAAAGAAAACTACTGCACGAATTCTCGCAAATATACCTCTCCCTTGATGAATGCCAGTTACAATAGAATTAAAAGAATCATCTGAGATTACCATATCTGAAGCCTCTTTAGCTACATCGGTTCCTGTGATTCCCATTGCCACCCCCGCATCAGCCATATTTAAAGCTAGAGCATCGTTTACTCCATCTCCTGTCATGGCGACTACTTTTTTTTGTTCTTGATATTTTTCCACTATATCCTCTTTATGTTCGGGCGAAACACGTGCAAAGACCTTAATTTTTTCGAATTCTTCGTATGATTCAATATTTTTAACTTCTTTTCCTTCTTTTACAGTGTCACTCTCTTTAGTAACAATCGCTATTTGTGAAGCTATCGCTCTAGCTGTAGTTGGTGAGTCACCTGTAATCATTATAACATCTACTCCCGCTTCATGGCATTGTTCTACAGATTCTCTCACACCCTCTCTTGGAGGATCTAATATTGTTACAAATCCAATAAAGGTTAAATTTGATTCACTAATTTGTCTCCCATCATCACCTTCAGGAGGAATCTCATCCATTTCTTTATAACATAGGCTTAGTATTCTATATCCTTGATTTGCATATAGATTTACAATTTCCATTACTTTATTTTTAATCTCGTTATTTAGCTCAATTTCTTTATCTTGATATATAATTTTCCTACATAAAGGCAATAAAACCTCACTTGCTCCCTTTGTAAAAGAAACATATATATGATCTCTCTTGTAGAGTTTTGTCATTCTTTTTACGGAAGAATCAAAAGGAAATTCCGTTATAGATTCAAATTCATCAAGAAGATAATCACCCATCCCTTTTTGAAATAACACCATTAATGCTCCTTCAGTAGGAGAGCCAATCACATCCCAATTGTAATGGGTTTTCCCAGAGATCTGAAGTTCATTTTTTACCAACGCAGAATTGTTATTTAGAAACCCTGAAGTTAATAGTAATTTAAGGTAAGGATATTCATCAATGTGCTTTACATAAACGTGATTTTTAGGATCATCCATTAAAACTATATCTCCTTCAGGAGTATATCCACTCCCTGTAACTCTAAATATTGACCCATTAGTCCAAATATGCTGAACAGACATCTGATTTTTAGTTAATGTTCCTGTTTTATCAGAACAAACAACACTAACACGCCCTAGGCTATCAACTGAGGCAAGGTTTCTTATAATTACTCCGTGATGGGCCATTGCCAGAACACCAGTTATTAAAATAATAGTAACTAATAATGGGATGTTTATAGGCATTAAATCAAGAGCAGAATTTAAGCTTTTAACAACATCAAGATCGTGTGGTGGTATAGCCCACAAAATCATTAATGTTATAAACCAAAATATAAAAACACCAAGACCCAACCATTTACCGAAGTTATTCATTTTTTGTCGAATTGGAATCTCACTTGTACCAGCTTCTTCTAGACCATGCGATATTTTTCCTATTTCAGTATCTCCTCCCGTTTTTACTACTATAGATTTTCCAGTACCTGTTGTGATAAAGGTTCCATAAAACACCGTGTTTTTACGTTCACCAATAGAGATATCATGATTAATTAATGCCTTTCCTAATTCAGACTTTCTTACTGGTTCTGATTCTCCAGTTAGAGAGGCTTCATTAACTACAAGGTTAAAGGTTTGAATTATTCTAGCATCAGCAGGAACCTTATCTCCTTGCTCTATAACTAACAAATCTCCTATAACAATATTTTTCGTTGGAACCTCCATCTTTTGACCGTCTCTAATGATAGTAGACGTAGGAGCAGTTAGTTCTCGTAAAGCCTTAAGTTTTTTGGTTGCTCTATATTGTTGAATAATAGCAACTAAACAATTAAGAAAAACAATTCCTAAAGTTAAGGTTATAAAGGTTAGATTCCCCTCTCCACCAAAAACCCAAGCTAAGAATAATATTAAAGACCCTATAAGGTATATAACGATTAGCCAATTAAATAACGGAGCTAAATATATTTTAATGAACCCTTTTGAGACTTTAGGTATCTCATTTAAACCAAATTCTTCCAATCGTTTTGTAGCTTCCTTTTGAGTTAAACCCTTATCAGGATCAGTTTGAAGTTTTTTATAAATTTGCTCTAATTCAAGATTAAAAAATTTTTCTTCTGTAGATTCCATATCGGTTCTACCAGTTTCAGTATTATAATTTATAGATAATTGAATTCAAAATTCTTATCAATATAATAAATAAACTGTAATACTCATAC
>JAHQWI010000037.1 GCA_029856085.1 Promethearchaeia archaeon
ACTTTAATGAGAATTACTTCTCGATCTATCTTATTAAAAAGAATATTAGGGAACTAGTGAAGTGTAACCCTGATTTTAAGGGAATATTTACTCAAGATCAACTAAATTCATTAAGAAGTAAATTATTAGATTATTTCTTGTCTGAAATTGATAGTTTTTGTTTAATTGATAAATTAAAGCTCTTAAAAAAGCAATTAAGGGTTATAGAAATTTCTAAAGAAAAATTCCATAGTGAATATAAGAAATACAAAACAGAAATAAAAAATTTGGAAAAAAAATTATATTTGAAAAAATTTGCTTTTTTAAAATTACTAATGGAAAAATATAATATAAAGAGGACAAATGGAGAATTTAGAAAAAAAAGAAATGCATATATTGTAAACCATCATGATGATAATCTAAAAAATCCTGTTTATAGTTATATAATATCTCGTATTGGCTTTTTTGGGCTAAATGAACAAACAATTAAATCTTCAGAAATCGGAATTAATTATTTTATCATGAAAGAACTGTTTTTAGACAATTTAAGTACTTTTCAGGATGTAAATTACTATAAGACTCAATTTTGGGGAGAAATTGACTATTCAATTAACTCGATTGATGGGTTTTCTTTACTAAGCAAAAATATTGAATATAGTTATGAAGATGAACAGAAATATTCTGAAGATGTAATTATTATTGAATGGGATTTAGCTAGTAAACCCATTCAAGGTAGTATTGTGAATGCTTATGGTTCTCAAATAATTATCCCTGATCAAAATAATTCTTTATTTCATGATTTAAAACCCTTTGATCTTTGTTATTGTAAGAAGACTCCAGTTAAAATCGAAAGCAATATAATTAAAAATGTTAATGTTATTACAAAATGTTCATTCAAAGATGCCATTATAAGTGTTTCTAAAGGTATGACCTTTATAGAAGGATATTATCATTTATCTCTTGTAAGAGCTGTAATAAATAAAGAAATGAGTCCATTTCACGCTAATGAAATAATTACAAATAATTTAAATAAATCATTTATCCCAAATTATACTATGTTCGTCCAGGCATTTAGAGAATTTCTATTCAATTTTATTTTTAAAGAGAAAGAATATATTTTTGAGGAAATAAAGTCAGATTTTGAAAGTAAATCTGATCAAATCTTTATATTGTTAAATCTAACGAATGAATTAAGCGGATTAACCTTACCTTATTCAGAAATTCTAAAAGATATTCTTTACCCAGACATTAGTTTAAACGAATTTAGAACAAAATTTTTAAGTAGAACCCATTTATTTATAGAAGGAGTTTTAAATGAACGAGATCTCGGAAGTACTGAGATCTTTAATTTGAAGAAACTAAGGAATACTCAGTTTTTTAAATATGCTGATAATATTTTGAAGATTAGGAAGGAGGAATTTGAATCGACAGAAATAGCTAGATTTAATGATGGTAATGGGCCACGATATGATATCTTAGAAATTAAAAAAACTTACTATGGTCAAAAATTCTCGGAAATTCTACACTTTGGAAGCTTATTATCTCTTAAACCAGATAAATTTAAAAAATTCCATGATTTCGCTTCGAAATTGAATTTAAATCTAATGATCGTTGATGGAATTATTAAGGCATAGTTCTAGATATTAAATTGTAACCTTCCATAATTTGCATCATAACCAGGTACAAACCAAAAGTCTCCTTTTCTAATTTTATTTATTGCACTAATTAAATCTTCAGATAGCCCTTCAAAATTACTATTTCCCCCCCAAATA
Source organism: Promethearchaeia archaeon (assembly GCA_029856085.1). Lineage (GTDB taxonomy): Archaea > Asgardarchaeota > Lokiarchaeia > Sigyniarchaeales > SOKP01 > Loki-b32. Next base: position 1,752 of record JAHQWI010000037.1, read on the forward strand.
TTATATTCACTTCCGTTATTAGAGATAAGTCTATCGTATACTGATAAATTCTTTTTATCATATTCTGTTCCTCCTAAAACAACAGATATTAAAGAAAGAAGTGGTACAATATGTTGGAAATTTACATCTTTAGGAATTTTTTGATCACTTAATTTGAGAACCCGAGATAGAACTCCTTTAGTTAACTTTTTACCACAATAAGGGCAATTAATTATATTGAGCTTAGGGCTACAAAAATAATCTAACTTGTTTTCATGTCGTTCTTTTCTATGCCCATCATAATAATATTTGCCTGCGGAAGGTTTAAACTCGAATGTTTTAATAACTTTATTTTTCCTAATTGATTCAATAAAATTTCGATAATCTAATTTATTAAAATAAATTAAACTTGATTCTCTTCCTAATCTATGGAAACATGTAGAATGACAATCTGAATTAGATATAATAGTAAATCTATTTAGAAAGTATATTGAAAGTTTATACTTTAAATAGATATATTACAACTAAAGGTGGATAAAAATTTATGCTAAAATTTAGAAATTTTAGCAAAACAGAAGATAATTACATCAAGGTTGTAGAGGAAAATAAATTATTAATTATTAGGTATCTATCAATTTAAATCTATATGTATTGTTTAGAGAATTAGATGAATAGGGCATATAAATTCAGGGTTTATCCAAATAGAGAACAGAGGGAATTACTAGATAAGACTTTTGGTTGCTGTAGATTCATTTATAACAAAATGTTAGAAGAGAGAAAAACAGTGTATGGGCAAAAAAAGAATGACAAAAAAGCTCTTAATAATTACAAATATAAAACAGAAAAACAATACAAACAAGAATTTGAATGCTTAAAAGAAGTGGATTCTAAAGCATTACAGTCAGAATGGCGAAATCTACAATCAGCATATCGAAATTTTTTTAGTGGACTAAAAAAAGGAAGAAAGGTTGGATTTCCTAAATTTAAGTCTAAAAAGAATAAGCAAACTTATACTACTTTTAGCATAAATAATAATTGTAAAATAGATTTTGAAAAGAGGAAAATTAAATTACCCAAAATTAATACTTGGATAAATTATAGGGACGATAGAATATTTACAGAAGAGATCAAGCATATAACAGTTTCTAAAAATAGATCTGGAAAATATCACGCTTCCATTGTGATTGAGAGAGAGAGTACCTTTACTCCGAGACAAGATCTAGAAGATAATAAAATTATTGGGTTCGACATGAGTGCTCCTAAATTTCTGATAGCCAAAGAAATTGAATTTGTAAACCCCAGATTTTATAGAATGGAACAAAAAAAGTTAAAAAGACTGCATAGAGAGTTAAGCCGAAAACAAAAAGGCTCTAACAACAAAAAAAAATCTAATTTAAAATTAGCAAATCTTTATAATAAAATCAATAATAGAAAAAAAGATTGGATGCATAAGGTTAGCCATTTATTATCTAAACACTTTGATTGTGTAATATTAGAAGATTTAAACATTAAAGGAATGCAACATTTTAATTCTGGATTATCTAAATCAGTAACTTTGGATTTTTCTTGGAATTATTTTGTTAATATTCTAACATATAAAATGGAACAAAAAGGTAAACATTTAATTTTAATTGACAGGTATTTTCCATCAAGTAAAATGTGTTCTCTATGTGGGTATGTGAATAATCAATTACGATTAGACGATCGGAAATGGACTTGTCAGGAATGTAATATAGAACACAATAGAGATATTAATGCTTCTATTAATATTCGAAGTAAGGGTTTAGAAATTTTAAAGGAAAACCGTATCAAGATTATTAGGAATAATGATAGAACCGTAGGAACTACGGGGTTTGCTTTTGGAGAGGATGTAAGACTGATTAATCAGCAATTCTTGAGGAAAAAAGAAGCTACTTCTCTTTAGATGATAGTAGTTCAATATGAATATGTAGGTCACATACCTTTTGCATTATTTATCAATCAAATTTGTGAAAGATTGTAATAGAGTTGCGCTTAAAATATTTAAAACCCACTAAAATAATTGGAAATAAAGGTATCAGAAAATATAAATTTCTATTCTATTTATATTTAAATCTTAACAAAGAAATTTTAATAGTATAGATTTTTTTATATGAATATCTTTTTATTTTGCATAAATTATATTTTTAATAGAATCTGAAATTTAAATTGAGAAATATGTAATAAAATTCTCTAATAATGAAAAATAATAATTTCCAACATCCTTCTAAGGATATAGTAGAAAGTAAGGGAACTATTCTAAGAGGAAAAACTATCTGTCTATGTTTAACTGGCTCAGTTGCAGTTATATCTTCTCCAATTGTAGCACGAGAACTTATGAGGTTAGGCGCTGAAGTGATTTGTGTTATGTCTAAGGCTGCTACAGAACTAATAAATCCCGCATTAATGGAATGGGCAACAGGAAATAAAGTAATTACCAATTTGACTGGAGCTGTTGAACATGTTTATTTGGCTGGCGATAGACCAAAAACAGTAGGGAAGGCAGATATGATTTTAATATGCCCTGCTACAGCAAATACAATCTCAAAATTATCATGTGGTATTGATGATACACCCGTAACAACAGTTTCAACAACAGCATTTGGCTCTTCAATACCTATTGTTATTGTACCAGCAATGCACGAAAGCATGTATAAACATCCTATTCTCAAAGAAAATGAAAATAAATTAAGAGAATACGGGGTTGAGATCTTAAGGCCAAGAATATCGGAGGGAAAGGCAAAAATTGCTAGAATTGATGATATTATTGATAGAGTCATTGACATTTTGGTTGCTAAAAAAGACTATGAAGGTAAAAAAGTGCTAATTACTGCTGGACCAACTAGAGAAGCGATTGATTCAGTTCGTTTCGTTTCAAATAAGTCATCTGGGAAAATGGGAATAGAAATAGCAAAAGAAGCAGCTGCTAGAGGTGCTGAGGTAATATTAATTGCAGGAGAATGTAGAGCTAAACTTCCAGAGTATATTGAAACAATTCACGTGATATCTACAGATGACTTTATTAAAGCTGTTAAAGATGAAATTTCATATAAAAATTATGACATTTTTATATCCGCTGCTGCTATTAGTGATTACAAACCAATAGAATGTATTGATGGTAAAATTTCTTCTGATAATGTAGAAGAAATACATCTTAATATGAAGCTGACACCAAAAATCATAAATGTAGCAAGAAAAAAGGATTATAATTTATTTATAGTGGCATTTAAAGCAGAAACAAACGTTTCCAGAAGTGAATTAATAAATAAAGCATATAATAGACTTATTAAATCTGAAGTAGATTTAATTATTGCGAATGATATCGGTAGAGAAGATATAGGATTTAGCAGTAAATATAACGAGGTATATATATTAGATAAGAAAAAACATATTACACATGTGGAGAGAAATACCAAGAGATATATCGCATCTAGAATTCTTGATGTTGTATTAGAAGCAGAAAAAACTGAAAAATCCAAATCTAATTAGCATCTAAGATTTATAGTTTCTTATTCAATAGTGATTAAATTTTTTATATAGTTTTCCATTTAAGGAAAATATTTAAATACTAATTTAATTACAGTAAAAAGTGAAGAAATAAGTAAAGTTTACGCAGTTTGTGAAAGACCAATATCTTTTATGATATAACAAGAATTTTGTACTAAACGTATTTATATTTGTATTATGTTTTAAAGATTAATGAGATAAAAGAAGAAGAGTGCGTGTAAAATTACAACAGAAGAAGAAGGAAAGATAAAGCAAGGCACAATTGCAGAATTTATGCGAAAGCGTACCCAACTAGTTGGTTTTGAATTTGGGTATTGGAAGCATGTTCAATATTGTGCAGAGTTTATAGATAATGCGCTTGATGCCATTGAAAGTTTCCAATGGAGAGAATTACAAAACCCAGATTCAAAATTTAAGTTTTCTTTGGACCAAGAATTATTCTTAGAAAAATTATCTATTGTTGACGCAGCAAAAGAAGAAAAAAAGACTCAACATTTAGACAATGAAGCAAAACATACATTAATGCAAGAGTTAGGTATAGAGACTCCGGATTTAGAGGAAACTACTATATTAGAACCGGAAATAAAAGAAGAGGAATCTGGAGAAATAAGAGATGAAGACGAATTAGAAATAGAAGAAGAGGTAAAAAGAATCATTGATGATATGCAAGAAATCATCAAACCTGTTGAAAATATTATTGATGTAGAACCAATCGTTATAGTACGTATAAGAGAATATGAAGCGCCTTCATTTTTAACCTCTGAGATAAGCCAGAAAAATGTAATGAGTTTCACATTTGAGATTTTTGATAATGGAACTGGGATGTCAAAGATCGATTTAAGAAAATTTGGAAGATATCTTGCCTCATCAAAATCATTGGAATTAAAACAGACAAGAGGTAGTCAAGGTTTTGGAGCTCCAAGTGCTTTTAGCGATGCCCAAAATACAACTGGTAAACCCATTGTCTTGGTTTCAAAGTCATCTGAAAATGTTTATGCTACTGTTAATGAATTTTTTACTACATCTAAAAACACGAAGAAATATTTAATACATCCAACTGATATTGACAGTCCGTTCTTACATGGGACCTATATTAAGTTGAATTATTTAAATGTAAAATATGTTAAAGGGTATGTTGAGAAATATATTGAAGAAACTGCTTTTATGAACCCTCATATCACAGTAATTTACATTGATCCTGATGGTAAAGAAAAAATTTATCGTCGTTTAGCTTCTGCTTTTCCAAAAGAACCAAAATATGCAAAACCACATCCATCATCAGTTAATATTGGTGATCTCCAAGATTTAATTGCGAAATCAGAAAATAAATCCCTTTCAGCATTTCTAAAAGAAAATTTTGTACGAATAAGTTCAAAAATTGCCAAACAAATTATTAATATGGCAGAAAGGGATCTCCAAGATAAATTTAATCTTCTGATCCTTAGGAACGGCTTTGCAAGTAAAACTAAGAAAAAAACAGAACAAGTTCATTTTATAGTAATGGAAAAAAGAGTTTATGGCCATTCTACCAAACCGAGAGACAAATTGATAATTTACCAAATAGCTTCTGAGGATCTTAAAGAGAAATATTGGCAATTAATCTCAATATATAACAAATTTGAAAAAGACCACGAAAAAATTAATAAAGAAATAAAAACCTTTAATAAGCGCATTGAAAAAGTTGAGACTATAAGAGAGAAGCGGAATATTGAAAAAGAGATTAAAAAATTGTTAAAAAACATAGATGAAATTAGAAATGAAAAGGAAAAAATTAAACTTGAATTAAACAATCTATTCATATCTAATAGAAACGGTTTAATAGAATTAAAAAAGATTAAAAATAGAAATGATTTTGAAGATTTAGCTAAGAAAGTTCAGATATCTAAAGTAAAACCAATTGATATAACAAAGGAACAATTTAATTCTCTTTTTCTTGCATTTAAATCAATGAAATATATGGCACCTCCAACAGATACAGCAATTCCTGTGGGTGAATCAATATTAGAAAATACATTGATAAAAGAAATTGGCTTAAAAATTTCTGAGGGTGTTGATAACTTCGATGTCCCAATAGAAACCCTAAGTCAAACTGTGGATGTAATAAGCGAGAATAAGAAAAGAACTTTATTCGATGAAGATTCTAAAAGAAATACTGAAACCATTAACAACATTTCAGTAAGTTCAGAAGAAATTCTCAATTTAAGTTCTGAGATATTAAGAAATATAGATATTGTGGAAGAAAAATTAGAACCTCACCAAATTCAGCAATCGATTAATAATATTTTAGTCTTTTCTGAAGTAGAATCAGTGGATAGCTATCAAAAAGTATTTGAATATTTTTTTGAAAATTATGCAAAAGATGATGATTTCGTAGCAGGAGAAACTAGAGCACCAACAAGTGGAAAGGGATTGGCTTATATCGTGGAAGCTGTTATTGCTTATTCAAGAAACATTGAAGTTCCAAAACGTTCAAGAGATGTATTATCTAGATTTGTGAATAGAACACCTAAATTAAGGGATAGTGCAGACTGTGCTATAACGAAAGCAGTTCAATCAGTAAATTGGAAAAATTATAAACTTGAAACATATGATAATGGTTTACCAAAGGGACCAATTAAATTACTAGTAAATATTTCTGGACCATTTGTACATCTTATGTTTAAATCCCAATCGAAAAATGCATTAGCTGATGATGAAGATTTAATTAAAGAAATAAAATTTTGCCTTGAATCAATAGGAAGAAGAATAAGAATATATATTAATAGAAAAGCAAATCTCCGTCAAACTGAAAAAAGAGCTAGTTTAATTGAAAAATATATCCCAATTTTTGCCGAAAGTGTGTATAATATCGCATCTAAAGGAGAGAGTAAATATAAATCAGAACTCAAACTTGAAGAATTGATAAATTTAATGAGAGAAGCAATTGGAAAAAAAACTGTTCCTACGATTGATCTAGAATTAAAACCTGAGATTAAAAAAGTGGATACAGCAAAAGAAGTGAAAGAAGAGCCGATTGTAATAAAAGAAGTAACCCCTAAAAAGGAAATTATTATTGAGAAACTTGAGCCCAAAAAAGAAAAAATTTCTAGAAAGACCTTATTTAATTGGACTATTAAAGAACTTAAGGATTACTGTAAAGAACAAGAAATTGAAATACTCTCAAAAGCAAGGAAAAATGAGATAATTGATAAAATACTAGACTCTTTTACTGTTGAAAAAATTTCAAAGAAACCAGAAGTACCTAAACCTAAAGTATCAGAAATCATTACGCTAAAACCTAGACCCGTAAAAGCTTCAGTAAAACAAACATCTATAAGAACTCAAGCCCAACCAACACCCTCAAAACCAAAATCAACTCAAACAACGCTACCAATTATAACCACAGATAGAATACTAAATGTGTTAACAGATGAATGGCAAACTATAAAACATCTTATTTTTAAATTAAAAATAAAAGATATGATGGATGCTAGATATCTTCAACTGAAACTCAAAGAATTGGAGCGTAAGGGAGAGGTGTTAGTTGAGGCAAAAATGGGTAGGAAACAATGGAAATTAAAATAAAATAAAGGGAAAAATATGTCTCAAAAACAAAAAAAGAAAAGTTTTGACTTAAAAGCAGCTAAGGATTTGTTTAATGAATATATAGAAAAAGGGCAAGTAAAGACAAAAATTGAATTTCCAATGGATGTAGTAAAGATTGATGATTTAAATAGAAAAGAAGTACTATCAAGGTTATATAAGTTAGTAGATGACGTTCTAACTAAAATTTATACCACAGGAAGACCTTCCATTCAGCTCCCTTCAAGATCAGGTTCAAATATTAGATGGGATGAAGAAAATGATCTATTATTACTTGGAAAGCAAATTATGGAGAAACAATTTCATACTCTTACTAGTGTTGCAGATATAACACGCTTGATGAGAGTTCTTGAAGTTGTAACAGAACTTCTTAATGAAAATCTTCATGCTACAAAAAGAGAAGTATTTTATACTGATGTAAACCTATTCAAAGAACAAAAAAATAGTGATAGAAGTATTGAAGATATTGCCACAATGTTGTATACTACTAGAAATTCCACTCATATTGTC
>JAHQWI010000038.1 GCA_029856085.1 Promethearchaeia archaeon
TAATAAAAAAGCAGCAAGAAATCACCCTATCCGTATTCAGCATGATATCCGCTGTTCTAGATGAACAATTCCTCCCTAGTCAAATAATTGAATTTTTCAAACAACCCTTTCATGAAAATATATTAAGGGGTAAAACCAATGAAGAAAAGATCAACATCCTCAACAAACGTCTTGAAATGTTTGATGTAATTTTAGATCTTGTAGGAAAAAATAAGGTTGAAATGGAAAATGAATTAGAACTACTTATGAATAATAAAACTGAAAACTAGTTCATTCCCTCATTATAGAAGGTTATAATACAAAAATCCAATATATTTCTTTCCGATATGTCACCTATCGACATGTTTAAATAGTTACTATTACTATTTTAAATTATCGAATTTTGTAATTTAACACAAACTAATGTTTAAATAAAACAAATTTGATAACATTTGTATAAAATTGCATGATGAGAATTAATTTCTCATTATTGCACAAAAATCTAAAAAAAACAAAAAAGAGTAAATAAGAACATGGGTGTAATACTAAAAATCGCGTTACGTAATATGAAAAGACGTAAAGTTCGCTATATTCTGACAACAATTACCCTAGTTATTAGTGTTGCATTGTTTGGGGGAGTAATGATTGTCTCTGACTCATTCAATGAAATGATGTTAGATACTATTGATGAACAAATGGGTACAGCAGACATTCTCATTAGATCTGCCAATAGTACTGATGGTTGGTTTGATCCTAATGAAATTAATAGTGAAATCGAAGATGTAAAACACGTTGAATCAATAGCTTATAGAATTTCTGGCTTTAGCGTTCACGTTAGCGCAACTGATAGTGGAAACCAAGTAGATAATAGTACTAGAACCGGGATAAATGGTATTGATCATATAGATTCAGATGAACGAACATTAGGTGCGGATCCATATATTCTAAATTCAGTTAACGATGGAAAATCAATTGAAGAGCTTCTTGAATATGTTGACCCAATTAACAGCGATAACGTATTGGTTATTTCAGAATCATTAAAAATCCAATTAGGAAAAGATTTTGAAGTAGGTGATAGTGTTTGGATTTTTCCTGTTAATGGATCATTTCTTGGACATAATCCATATGATACAGGAACATGGCTTGAATATACTGTTGTTGCAATTATAAGGGATATTGGTGAGGCGCGTGATTTCGATCCTGAAAACCCATCAGATTCCTCAATGTTTTCACAAGGACCAGGAATATTTACAAGTATTAATAATACACATGAACTTGTAGATGGCACAGAAAATCATACTGGTGAGTTTAATCTGGGTGTTGTTGGTGTTGATGATATATACAGTGTTTCTTCTGTTGTAGAAAAAATTGAGAATAATTTAGAAGCTCTTAATGACGGAAGAGATTGGAGGGTTAATGATTTAAAATCAGACAGTTTAGAGATGATAGAAACTACAATGAGTACGATGCGTACTATGTTTCTGATGTTTGGGATTATTGCATTACCACTTTCAATTATATTAATGATGAATATCTTTAACATTATTAAAAAAGAACAAGAGTACGAAACAGGAATGTTCCAAGCAATAGGAGCATCTAAATCTGAAACTTTTAAGATGTTCTTAACCCAAGGTGTAGTAATGGGGGTAATTGGAGCATCAATCGGGACGATATGTTCCTACTTCATATCTTATGTAATCTTTTCAGTAACCTTACAGACTATTCAAAATATTGCAGCTCAAATGGGAGGATTTTCAATTTCAGATTTTACAGTTGTTTTATATCCAACAACTCTAACAATTACATTTGTGATAGGGCTAATTTCTTGTATCATCGCTTCGCTTTACCCTAGTTGGAAAGCAAGTCGTAAGCCTATTATTGAATGTTTAAATCCCATCGAAGAAAAGTCAAAAAGAGAGAAAAAACATTATTGGAGAAGACTAATCTTCTTTATTTTAGGAGGATTACTTACTGTCTATGGGTTATGGCTCACCTATTCCGCTTCTGGAACTACAGCCGAAGTTCAGACGGCTCCAGGACCACCTCAAGGAATGGTCTTATCAATGCTTGCACCTCTATTAGTCTTGTTGGGGATCATTTGGTTATTAGCACTTAGCATTAAACCACTTAATAAAGCCTTTGTAGTAATGTTTTCTCCATACCTTCGAAAAACGAGATTATTAACTGAAAAGAATATATTAAGACATCGAAGGAGAACGACCCTTACCTTCACTATGATCGCAATAACAACAAGCTTTCTTATTGGGATGAGTGTTATGATGGATTCTATGAGAGCAGGAGTAAATACTACAGTCAATGACTTTATGGGGGCAGATATTCGAGTAATTGCTTTTACACCAAGATCTTTCGAAGATGGACTTGTCGACCAATCAGGAGTAGAGGATGTAATGGGTGTGAGTCATCAAAATGCACAAATTCAAATAGAGGCTGATTGGGTTGGGCATAGTTTACTTGATAGCGTTTACAATCAAACTATAACCATAAATGTATTAGATACCGAAAAAGTTAAAGAACATATGACTAAAACCGTAATAATCTCCCCTTCAAAAATGACCATTAGCGAAATGATGGATGAAATCGAAATTGGAAACAATATTATAATTGATGAAGATTTTGCTGATGATTATAATGTTAAAGTTGGTGAAACTGTTCCTGTCAAATTTTCTCTCGGGCAACCAACTTATGCAAATATGACAGCATATCTTGAAGGAGATGATTATAATGCACATGAATATACAATTATAGTAAATATGAGCATTGTAGCAATTGTTAGAAGTATTCAAGGATTTTCAACTATAGATCTCATGGGATTTCTAAGTGAAGGAAAAACTTATAACATGTTTATCTCTTGGGAAACATACGAGGAAATCGCAGATAAAAACTTACCTGGTGGTGGAACTGATATGGCCATTAGACAGTCAACTCAAACTGGTAATCAAACGTTAGATCTATTTCAATCAAATTGGTTTAATTTTTCTTCTGTTGAAGCAATAATGAATAGCGTTAGTGGAATTGAATATTATACAACGAGAATGGACTATTATACTCTCATCTCTGATGGCTTAGGATTCCCTGTCCCTACGCCTGTTGTTGGTATTCATACGAATTCAAGCGGAAACCTAAAATCTGATTCATATTTCGGAAATAATAGTCTCGTAAGTCAAAATGACAATTACACTGGAGATACAATGGAAGAACTTCTAAATACAATGGAAAACGTATGCGTGGTTGATGAAACTTTCATAATGCTTAATCCTTCATTAGGAATTGGTGATAATATATCAATTTTTCCACAAGAATTCATATTAAAAACTATAAATGCAGGAGGTATACAATACATTACAACAGTGGATATAGATAATTCTACTTCATTTTCAGGTAGTACAGCGAATTTAACTCTTTCAGATGATGTTTACTTGTCATTTGTGAGTAATCAGGAGTGGCTTGCTTTAAATCTTACCGTGAATTTATTACCAATTAACTTATATAAAGTAATCAACGTTACAATAGAAACTTCGCTAAATGCTAGTGTGGATTCTCTTGATTTAGAAGCACTTAATATTTATACTAACACGTTTGAAAAACTAGGCCCTATCAATAACGAAATGGAAGCTAATAACACTTTTCCTTTTGATTTAAACCACAATTATATTGATCCATTTGGAAATCTCAAATTAAGAATAGTAGGTCATAATTCCACATACAATAGTCAATATAATTTAACTATTGATAGTTTAAAGTTTGGAGTAGCTGAATCAGTTCATTCTTTAGTATTTCCCGACTTTTGGCCAAAATTTGAAATCATTGGAATCATTGAAGCTCCTACTTATAATAATACAGAAAGATACGGTTGGCGTAAGGATGTTGAAGATGGTTATTTTATTGGGGGAAATTCAGTATATATTAGTTATGAAAATGCGAGAAATATTATATATGCTGATTATAGAGGATCTAACTATTCTAATGATCTGGTAACTTCAGTTTTAGTTCACAGTGATCAACCAGAAAATATAGCGACTCATAAAAGTATACTATCAGAAAACCTACATAGTATGGTAGGTGGAAACTGGACAATAATAGATCTTAAAAGTTTAACTCTGGAATTTAGAACTAATGTTTTTGACTGGTTTGTTTGGGTGGAAAAGGGAGTGCATGACGAGGATGTCCTAGAAGAAATAATCGATTATATAGAAGATAGAGGTTATCTTATTATATTCGCTTTTACAAGATCTTTTGCAAGCTCTATATTTAGAACTATGATTAATTTAATTACCTTCATTACAAATGGATTACTTATCTTTTCTATAATAATAGCAATGATTGGGTTGACACTTCATAGCCTCCTTACAACTATGGCACGTAGAAGAGAAATAGGGATGCTTAGGTCAATAGGATTAGACAAAAAGGGAGTAATACGATCAATATCTGGGGAAACGTTAATCTTAGCTCTTCTAGGTATCTTTACAGGTATATTCGCAGGTTTAGTTCAAGGCTCTTTAATGGTGGATGCAATGCCTGCAGGTGGATTCCTCACAGTTACTTGGACGATTCCATGGTTAACTATTGGTATTTTGATATCAACTGTTTTAATCACTGTAATTCTGAGCTCACGATATCCTGCAAAATGGGCAGCAAACTTGAATATTATTGATGCGGTGAGAACAAGATAATTTTTTTAATATCAGAAATAAAAAAGGTGTAAAAAATGTCGATTGAAAAGAAAAAAGTGAGGATGAATAAACAACGAAGAGCAACGGCAAAGGCGGTTAGAATAGATCCTGACATAGTTCTTACTGTAAAAGATCTTGTCAAAACTTACACTATAGGTAATTCCACAATAACAGCTCTAAACAAAGTTAATCTTACAATTAGAAATGGTGAATTTATTGCAGTTGTAGGTCCATCTGGTTCAGGAAAAACAACTTTAATAAATTGCTTAGGTGCTCTCGATTTTCCAGATTCAGGGGAGATTATATATAATGTGGATGCTAAAGGAATGGGCCTTGATATAATGCAAATGACTAATAAACAACACAAAAAAATGCGATTAAATAAGATTGGTTTAATTTTCCAATTCTATAATCTTTTTCCAATTCTTACAGCTTATGAGAATGTAGAACTTCCAATGGTAATTGCTAAGAAGGATACTAAACTGAGAGAAGAAAAAGTTAAAAGACTTCTAAAAAGAATTGGGCTTGAAGAACGAATGGAACATCTACCAACACAGATGTCGGGAGGAGAACAACAAAGAGTTACAATAGCCAGAGCTTTAGTTAACGAACCTCTTATCATTCTTGCCGATGAACCAACTGGTGAACTCGATACGGAAACGACTACAAATATTATGAAAATTTTTCTTGAATTAAAGAACGCTGGAGAGTCAATTTTAATGGTTACCCATAATGTAAGAATAGCAGAAGTAGCAGATAGGATTATCACTCTTACTGATGGAAAATTTACAGGAGAGAAAAAAGGTGGAAAATCAATTGATGATATCTACAAATAATATAGTGGAGGCTTAAGAGATGAGAAAAACAAAAAAGAGAAAACAACAAGAGTCAGTATTTCAAGATGTAAAAGATTATGAATTAAATCCTGAAGCAATGATCCAAACGTTTCATTTAACAAAAATCTACAACATTACTGAAGGCATTGAAATTAAAGCTTTAAATGGTGTTAGCATAGATATTAACAAAGGTGAATTTGTATCTGTTATGGGTCCATCAGGTTCTGGAAAAACCACACTTCTAAATATGATTGGAGCTCTTGATAATCCCACGAATGGTGCTGTGTACATCAATAGAACAAATATAGCGCATATGAATGACAAACAACGTACAAATTTAAGACTTAAAGAAATTGGGTTAATTTTTCAATTTTATAATCTAGTACCAGTTCTTTCAGCTTATGAAAATGTGGAACTTCCAATGATATTCGCAGGTAGGACTAAACAAGAAATAGAAAAAAATGTTAATAAATTTCTTGATCTTGTTGGTCTAATCGAAAAGAAAGATCATCTACCATCTGAACTTTCAGGTGGAGAGCAACAGAGAGTTGCTATTGCCCGTGCGTTATGTAATGAACCTTCAATCTTAATTGCTGACGAGCCGACAGGCGAACTTGATACAAAAATGGGTATGGAGATAATTAAACTATTGCGAGAACTTAATTTAGAGCTTAATCAAACGATTTTAATGGTAACACACGACCCTTTGGTTGGTACCCTTGCTGAAAGAATGTTAAAAATGCGAGATGGTAAAATTATAGAAACTGTAATCACAAATAAATAAATACATTTTTTTATATTTTTCTTATTTTAAAGAACTTTAAGCACTATTTATAAACTATATTGGTAAAGATCTCGAATTCTTTCTATGATTTAGTTTATCTTTAAAATTTAATTACAATTGAATATTTTAATTATAAAATTCATAAAATTACTTCATGAGATTAAAAATGCAAGAAAAAGTTATTAATGACAGTATTTTGGAGATGATGAGATTAGAAAATGTCTTCAAGATTTTTAATAATAATGTCTATCCGATGTTAAAAGATGAAGATATTCAATTTTGCGAAGATTTGGAGAATTTCTGTCTAGAGCTTCATCCTAAAATTGATAAAAGTCAAGATATTTATAGTCTATTTCCTGAACTTGGTAGACATGGATATATACAGCGTATCAATAAATATAAAGACTTCACACCCTATGGTATGAAGAATGAAGTCCTTTTGGCAACAATAATGTCAATTTGTGATCCACCCTTGGAGTTTGGTCGAATAGCAAGTGGGAATCTCTGTGGGAACCCAACGTTTCGACATGGTAAATCAGAAGAAATTCTTAAGGTCCAAGAAGAAATAGTGACTGGGAAAGCTGTAGGTAGTATTTGTATTACAGAACCTGAAAGAGGCTCTGATGCTGTGAATTTAAATACAAAATGTACAAAACTTGATGATGGGGTTATCTTTAATGGTGAAAAAGTTTTTACAACTAATGGTTCTAAATCGAAATATTTCGTTACTTATGGTGTTTATGATGTCGAAAGTCCAAGAGATACAATGGTTCAAGGGATGATATCGAGGGATTTCGGAGGCGTTGAAACAATAAGATTAAAAGTTAATTCGGTTCCTCGTGCTCATATTTCTCATACCATTTTCAACAATGTGAAGGTACCGATGGAATATATTCTAGGTGATAATGGTGCAGGATATCGAAACCTTTTTGATGGTCTAATTCCAGAGCGTATTGGATTAACGGGGAGTGCTCTCGGAGTTTCCTGGGGGGCTCTTATATACGGTATAATTTATACTAATCTTAGAAAACAATTTGGGAAACCAGTTATACGATACCAAGGAGTAGGTTATGGGCTTGCTGATTTACTAGCAAAGAATACTGCGGCTACTTCATTAGCTTTACAAATAGCAACTACATATGATGAAAAAATAATTTTCGCTGAAAGCCCTTCTAAAGAAGCAGAAAAATGGATTGCTGCTGTTTCTTCTCAAGGAAAACACTTTGTGGGAAAACTCTCACATGAAACATGTTATGAAGTCCAACAACATATGGGCGGCATAAGTGTTACAGATAACACTCCTGTTGATGAACTTGCGGACCAAAGTAAGGTTGAAGAAGTAATAGGCGGTGCCAGAAACATCCAACTTCTGTTAATCCAAGGGCAAATTCAAAGGTTTATGCGATTACTATAATTTTTTTTATATTTTTTTATTTACTGTTAAACTCTTAGGATAGTCTAATTTATATGTAGGAACGTTTTCCCATATATTTCAATTTCATATTAAAACTTTAATTTGGATAAAAAATATAACCTAATTAATTCTATGTCTTTCAATATAAATAATTAGATAAGAAAATTTGGCGAAAAAATGTTTCAAGAGAAAATTATTAATGATGAAATTCTTGCTAAAATGTCATTGGAAAATGTCTTCAAAATTTTCAATGACAATGTTTATCCTATGCTAAATACAGAAGAACGAGAGTATTGTGATAAACTTCAAGAATTTTGTATTGATTTAAATCCTAAAATCGATCGTTCTAAGGACGTATATGATTTACTCCCGGAACTTGGAAAACAAGGTTATATACAACGTATTAATCCTTGGAAGGACTTTAAACCTGTTGGAATGAAAAAGGAAATATTATTAGGCGCCCATATTTCGATGCTAGATCCACAATTAGAATTAGCACGCCTAGCAAGTGGGATTTTATGTGGGAATCCAACTTTTCATTATTATGAACATGGAGGAGAATCTGATGTCGCACTTAAAATTCAGGATGAATTATTATCGGGACAAAAAGTTGGTTGTATTGGAATTACTGAACCTGAAAGAGGCTCTGATGCTGTTAATATGACGACTATTTGTACAAAAACAGATGATGGCGTCATATTCAATGGAGAAAAAGTCTATACAACCAATGGTCCTAAAGCAGATTACTTCTGTTGTTATGGTGTCTATGATGAAGGGAATCCAAGAGACACAATGGTACAAGGTATTATTGCTCGTGAATTTGGTGTGAAAACTGAGCGTTTGAAAATAAATTCTGTACCGCGAGTTCACATAGCACATACTATATTAGATAATGTTAAAGTTCCTCAAGATTATATACTTGCAGATAATGGATTAGGATACAAGAGACTTTTTGAAGGATTAGTACCCGAGAGACTTTCAATAATGGGAAGTGGAGTAGGAATTTGCTGGGCTGGTATAAGTTATGGCATTATTTATACCAATTTTAGAAAACAATTCGGTAAACCTGTGATCAGATATCAAGGTGTTGGATATGGACTGGCAGATTTATTAACCAAATCAAATGCTGCAACTGCATTAGCTCTCCAAGCGGCAACGGTATATGATGAGAAAATATTATTTGCTGACCAACCTTCAAAAGAAGCAGGGAAATGGATTGCTGCAATTTCCTCACAAGGAAAATATTATTTAGCTAAACTAACTCACGAAATATGCTATGAAGTTCAACAACATATGGGGGGGATATCAATCACAGATAATACCCCTGTTGATGAATTATGTGATATCAGTAAAATTGAAGAAGTAATTGGCGGATCAAGAAACATCCAACTTCTTTTAATTCAACATCAAATTCAGAGATATATTGGTTTATTATAACCTTTTTTTTTTATTATTATCTTTATTTCTCTTTTAGTTAATTAAGAAATAGGCTCAAAATTGATGTGATAATCGATTTTAAGCTAACTCCTAAA
>JAHQWI010000039.1 GCA_029856085.1 Promethearchaeia archaeon
ACATTCTATACAGTACCAAAATGGGATAGGGGTACCAAAAACACGCTGACGTGAAATAACCCAATTCCAATCTAAGCCTTCTGCCCAATCTAATAATCTCTGTTTCTGTTTTTCAGGATACCATTTCATTTTTTCAGCAGATTCAATTATATCTCCCGTAAAATCCCTTACATTGATAAACCACTGATAAACAGGTAAATATTCTATTGGTTTTCGACAAGATGAACGTTCTGAATGAACAATAATACTATGCTCATAATCTTCTATTTTTTCGATTAATCCTATTTCATCAAGATCTTTTACAATTTCTTCTCGAGCTTTAAGAATAGTAAGACCTTGGTATTTAGAATTTTCATTCATATGACCATCTTCTGCGAAGATCTGTATCTCATCAAGATTATATTTTAGTTTCCAATTTATATCCATTTCATCTCCATAAGTACAAACATAAACAACACCTGTACCAAAATTCATATCAACTATACTATCCATATAAACTCGAACAGTTCGGTTTGTGAAAGGAATTTCTATTTCAGCAGCAGAAAGATCATAATACCTTTCATCATTTGGGTGAACCATCACGGCAACACAGGCTTCCATATATTCAGGTCGTGTTGTTGCTATCGTTATAAATTCATTTTCTCTTCCAACGATTGGTAATTTAATATACCACAATTTTCCTTGTTCTTCTTGATAACCTACTTCCGCTTTCGCAACAGAGGTTTCACAGTTAACGCAGAAATGAGTTGGGAATTTCTCACGGTATAACCACCCCTTCTCATAAAAATATAATAGAGATAATTGCACTTTATATTTATAATCATCATTCATAGTTCGATATGTATAATCCCAATCAGCAGAATATCCCAAATCATCAAATTGTCTTCTCATATTTTTAATATTATTATCAACCCATTCAACACATTTTTCGAGGAATTCATCTCTCTGATGTTGAGAAATCCCATATTCCTTTTGAACAGCAAGTTCTACAGGAAGTCCATGACAATCAAATCCTTGTGGAAAATATACATTATCTCCTTTCATCTTATGATATCTTGCTACAAAATCAATCCAAGAATGATTTAAAATATGTCCCATATGAAGATCTCCACTCACAAAAGGAGGGGGAGTATCTATTGAAAATATTTCACCTTTTTGATTGACATCAAACGCATATATTCTCTCATCCTTCCAAAATTCTATCCACTTTTTTTGAACTTCTTTAAAATTGAATCTTTTTGGAAAAACTGTTTCTTGTGTCATTTTAAATTCTAATTAGAAGGTTTATTAATATAAAAATGTATAATATTTGATAACTTTATAATATTTATTCAAATTATAGCCGTTAATATTGCTTTCTTCATATAATAATTTGAGAAAATTTAATGGACCTGACGGGAATTGAACCCGTGACCTCTTGAATGCGAATCATGTAATTAAGCGTTTTGCTTAATGATATCAAGCGATCTTCCACTGATCTACAGGCCCGTTTAATAATATTAATATCTATTATTTTTAAAATCAGGATAACTAAAATTTTTTATTATTTTTTATCGATATCTAGAAATTAAGTGATTAATACTCAGTTCGAGCGATAATTTCATCTTGTGCGCTTTTTGATAATTCAGCAAAATATACCGAATATCCTGCGATTCTTACAACCAAACCTCTATAATTATCCGGATCTTTTTGAGCTTTACGTAGAGTTTGTTTTCCCACAACATTAAATTGGACTTGATAACCACCTTCAGGCTCAAAAAAAGTTCTAATTAGTGGAATTAAAATATTTAATTTTAATGTGTTTGGATGAAAAGATAAAATTAGTGAATTACCATTCGTCATTAATCCATTCTTAAGCTTTTTAATAGAATTGAGGATAGCTGTGGGTCCATTTTCATCCATACCACTTGTAGGACAAAGACCATTTGAAAGAGGTTCTGTCTTTTTTCTACCATCAGCTGAAGCTCCTGTAAAAACACCAAATGCTAAATGAAAAGTTGTGGAATATATTCCAGGATTATATTTCCCTCCTCGATAATTGGAATACTTAGAAATTTCTTCACAATAAAATTTTGCGACATCAACGGCTATGTGATCAACGTAATCGTTGTCGTTACCAAATTTTGGTACTTTATTTATAAAAAACTCCCGCCATTCAGTTCCTTTTCTTCCTTGATAAACACCCCTGAAATTCTTACTAAGCATTAGAACTAAATCTTCAAATGAAAGGAGTTTTTCTTCAAAAACAACTTTTTTAATTACAGCAAGACTGTCTGCGACTGTGGCTAAACCAATCAGTTGAGGTCCTGTAAAATTATAAATTGCTCCACCTTTTGTTATATCTAATCCACGTTCTATACAATCATCTATAGTTGCAGATAAAAATGGTTGGGGAGTAAGTTCAGCAATCGCTTTATCAAGAAAAAACATTGTCTTCACCATATAATCAATAAAAAATTTCACCTGATCCTTAAATGCATCCCAAAGATCCTCATAAGAGTCAATGTCTTTTTTCATTTTAACTCCATATTCTTTTCGAGATATCATATCAATCCCATTATTTAATGCTAATTCTAAGCATTTCACTACATTAAATTGATTTGCGTTTGTGGAGCCGAATGATTTGTAAGGATGTTGAGGCTCAACGCATCCAATTGGTGCGTATTCTCGAGCATCTTCAATAGTAAAACCCTGATTAATAAGACCAGGTATCATTACTTGGTCATTAAATAGGGCAATGCTAGTACCATCTTTTATAGATTCTCCAACATTCATAAGAAAATCTTCTAAGGTATCTTTATGAATCCTAACACAAAAGGTTGGCTGTACAGATTTAATGTGAGTATATGCATCTAAAATAATCAATGATAATTCATTTGTGGCGTCGTTTCCTTCACGATCTAATCCTCCAATTACTACATTTTGAGCAATGGGAGGACCTTCTACTGCCACCACTCCTTTTGAAATGACATAATTCCACAATGTAGAGAGCTTGATGAAAAAACATTCTATAAGAAACTGAACTTTTTCTCTAGTAATATTTCTTTCTTGCATATCTACTAAATAGTAAGGATATAAATACTGATCTAACCGCCCCACCGAAATAGCAAAACCACCATCTTCTAAACCACATATTAAATGAGTAAAGTAAATTAATTGTAATGCTTCTTCAAAATTTTTTGGAGGTTTACTTGAAATATTATAACAAATTTCAGAGATTTCATAAAGTTCTTCTTGACGAACGGGATCGTGTTCTTTTTTAGCCATTTCTCTTGCTAAACTTGAAAATCTCTGTATGAATTTTTTAGCTGCGCTCAATAGAATGATTACTGATTCCAAAAAAGTCTTTTTATCTATATCATTAGAATTTTTGTTCAAACGTCTCGTTGCTTTTTCAATTAAACCATTGATTCCTGTTTTTAATATATTTTCATGACCAGGAAAAAAATGACCAATTCCACTAGAGAGCTCCACATCTATAGCAAACACAAGCTTTTCCATAATGTCTTTTACATCTGGATTTAAATAGGATTGAAAACGCTCTTGTACAGTAATTTCTTCATTTTTCCAATAAGGAATTAGTTTTTCTCTTACAAGCTCTCTTTCTTGTTTTGTTAAGAGAAGTTTTTGGACAGGACGAGTATCATAATTATCAATATCTTGCTCAATTGTATCTATTCGAGCTTCAGGATACATGGGAGTTCCAACATATTTTATACATCTATTCCCGACTATATATCCATCTTCCCATATTTTTATTGTCATATTTGTTAAATAAAAATCCATAGCTTTTGCGAATCTAATAATTGGATTTTCTCCTTTAGTCTTTTTATAGGATTCTGTAAACAATCTCGCTCTTTCCACACATATTTCATGTGGTGCCTTTATTAGCTTACTTTTCATTCTTAATGTGCGTTTTTTATAATTTGGTTGAGGAACTTGGTCTAATTGCATATATATCCCTAAATATTATCAATTCTTCATTTTAATTAAGAATATGATTGCTTTATTTAATAAACATTTTTATTATATTTTTTCAAAGAAATGCTGGAATTTAAAAGATTTAAATAAATTTCATTAAATGATCCTTAGTTTTGGGAGAAAACAATTGGTTTATTTTTCTTGGATCTTTAAATCTTTTAATTGCTAGATCTAAATAATCTTTATCCGAATCAATTCCAATGAATTTTCGATTTAATATACTACATGCTATTCCTGTTGTACCAGATCCCACAAAAGGATCCAATACCCAATCACCTTCATTTGAAGAAGACGAAATTATTCTATTCAATAATTCTAACGGTTTCTGGGTTGGGTGTTTACCAAATTCTTTCTCTTGTTTAGAAATTAAAGGAATTGACCAAACACTCCTCATTTGTTTATCTTTATTTTTCAATTTATCTTTAGGATTATTCCAAAATTTCATTTTCTCATAATTAAAGGTATGTTGAGAGTTCTTTGACTTTCGAGCCCATAAAACAATTTCATGGCTATGAGTGAAATATTTACATGATAGATTAGGCGGAGCATTAGGTTTAAACATTATGACATCATTAATTATATTATAATCATTTTTTTCTAACAAATACCCTACTTTATATATATTATGTAAAGTACCAGAAACCCAAATACTCCCATTTTCTCTTAACACTCTTCTACACGCCTTTAACCATAAATCTATGAACTTTGCATCCTCCTCAAACCCCTTTGATCTATCCCAAGCACCTTTATTAACAGATACCATTTTTCCTGATTTACAAGTAATGCCATCATTTGAAAGAAAGTAGGGTGGATCAACATAGATTAAATCAAATTTATTACTTTCAAATTGATTTAGTAATTCAATGGCATCTCCTTGATATAAACTAAAATTTTTCTCCTCAAAATAAGGTGTTATCATAATAAGGTGAAGTTATCTTAGGATCTTTATAAGTTTCAATCAATCTGATTAAGAAAATATAATATCTTTTAATTATTAACTTTAAAGTTTTATATTAACAAACACTTAATATTCATGTAAGAACATCGTTAACTTATTCAAAGTGTAATATAGAAATAAAGATGATAAATAAACAAAAGTTTGAGGAATTATTTAATCAGCATCTTATTAAAGATATTTCTGAAGAACAAATTGATATTGTACTCTCAGGTCAATACGGTAAAGCACTTGAATTATTAAGAGATGCAGAAGCAACTGGTCTATTTCCATCATTAGTAGGACCCCCTGGTGTCGGAAAAACTATTTTATGTAGATACTTTGCAAGTCTTAGAGCAAAAGAAAATAAAAACAAAAGTTTCAATTGGTTAACTATGGATGAAAGTATCAAACCTTCACATTTCATTGGATCGTTTGATCCAGCAATCACATTAAAAAAGGGGTTTGTCCTTGAAGCATTTAATCCTGGGCCGTTACTGAATGCTATGTTAGAAGGTGGAACATTCCTTGCAAATGAAATTAATCGTGCTACAGAATATTCTCAAAATACTTTATTAGAACCATTAGAAGAAGCTTCCATCGGAATCCCCCATTTAGGGAGGATAAAAGCCGATAAAAATTTCTTTTTTATATGTGCAATGAATCCTGAAGAATTATCAGGCACACATCGTTTATCTGAAGCATTAAAAGATAGAATAAAAGTCTGGATTAAATTAACTTATCCTGACAAATCAACAGAGTTAGATATTGTAAGACTTAATTTACCTGAACAATTTATTGTAGAAGAATCCGAATTAGAATTAATTTATTCTGTTATTAAAGAAACTAGACAAAATAAAGTTGATATAGAAATCCCCGCTTCAATAAGAGCGGGAATCGCAATGGCTAAATTATTAGGAAGAAGAAGACAAATTGAAAGAGAAAATAAAATAGAAGAAAAAGAATCGATATATGTATATCTATCTGAGATTGCTAAAAATGTTTTATTAGGGAGTATCAAGCCTAAACCTGGTGTAAAAGTTGAAAATGTAATTGAAAATATTATACACAAAACTTTAGGTGGCTAATTTTTTGGGGATTTTTCCTGAGAATCCATGTGAATTCGCAGTTGAGTTTATTAGAAGGATGAGGAATCATCCGGATATTGTTCAAATTCCATCTTCAAGACAAGTTTTATCAATTCCTAAATTAATAGTTTCCAGATATTACCGTAAGGGTAATGTAACTCCAAATGATTTTATTGAGATTAGTGCTGTTACATCATTCCCAGATAATCAAAATTTAGCAAAAGAAATTGCTTTCGAGGTCTTATTTCCAAATTACAAAAAAAATCTTATGAAATCTTTCTTTAAAGACAATACAATGACCGAAATTGAAGAGGAAGCTGTAAATAATGAAATAAAATCAGAATTAGATCGATTACAAGATTTAATTGATGAAATCGAAATGTCTAAATTTATAGATACTAACATGATCGAAGAAATGGAACAATTTATGGAAGAATTGAACCAAAGGAGAAATGAAAATCTAATTGAAGCAGCCCTGAATTTTTTTAATGACGATTCTGAATTATATAAAGAGGAAATAAATTCCTTTAACAAATTACTTGAGGAAGCACAAAAAAAGTTAATTCAAAAAATTAATTCTCTGGATCCTGAGGATTTAAGGGCAGGTAATTCTTTGGGTTTAAATGATTTAATTCAAGAAAGTTCAAAACGATCTTGGGAAATATTAACGAGTAAAGCGCTTACTAATAAAGATATTTCTAAGGATTTAGACGAGTTAATTAAATCAGAAAGATTGGAGGATTTGATTCAAACAATCAAATATCTTGATAAAACAAACGCTATCTCTAAAGATTCTTTGCAAAAACTAAAAAATGATCTGCAAAATCAAATACATAATTTAGATCAATTGTTTAATGCTGCTAAAACATTGGGAGAGGCACCTAATTTCAATTTAGATGAAATAATAAATAATTCACTACAAAACTCTTCATTTGACCATAACTTTAATTTAGCGAACTCGCTAGATCAATATTTTGGTACCAACCTTAGAACATCATTGCTTGATAAATTTAATCAACAAAAAAACGAATTCAGTATGAATCTTTCACTTGAATCTTTAACTAAAAGTGCATTTGCAAATAAATCTTGGAATTCTCTTTTCAATCAAGCACTTCAAAATGCAATAAAAGAGGCAATGCATCAAAACAAGAAATTCGAAGCTTTTAAATCCCTCTCACATCAACTTCAACAACTCTCAAATAGTTGTCAAAATTTGCATTGCAGTCAAAAAATGGCACAGAATCTTCCTGATCTAACAGCATTGACATTAGAATCATCTGAAGCTCCTTATCAATTAAAAAATGTAACTGAATTTTTGAGAAAGATAGGATTAAACCCACAATCAGAAGATATAGAAAAAATTGGTAAGAAACTCCATATGACTGAGGAAGATATTTATGAATTAATTGAACCGAATTATCAATTATTAAAAAAATTAGTAGACAAAAATGCTGCAGATTTTCAACGATTAAGTAATTTAATGAATCAGATCAAGGATCAATTAAACCCTGAGAGATTCAGGGATTTAATTGCTAGTGCCTTAGCTTCTAATAATAGAGAAGCTTTAGGAGCATTAGGTAATTTTAATTTAAGTGAAGCTTTAAAAGAAGCTCAACAAATTGGTGGTAAAGAAGCACAAGATAAAATGATCTCTTGCCTTTCAGCAGGTGGTGGGGAAAATCTACTTAAACAATGGTTTATGCATAGAGCAAAATTACCAGAGAATGCAAAACAAAAAGTTAAAGAATTGGCAAAAAAAGTTTTAATTGAATTAGGAATTTATTACTCTCGGGCGCGTTTAGGCAGCTCTACAACAGGTCCCATCCCGATAAATATAGTAAGGCCATTTTCAATCGGAGACGATTTTGAAAACATAGACCTTGAGGAAACAATTTATAATATACTAGAGAAAGGAAAAAAATTAGAACATATCGAATATGATGATTTTTTCGTCTTTGAAACTGCTAAAGGTCTCAGAACTGCATGTTTTGAACTCGATATTTCAGGCAGTATGACGGGAGATAAACTCGCTTATATGGCTATCTGTGTGACTATGTTATGCTATGGATTACGTAAAGATGAGCTCGGAATTGCCTTTTTTGAATCTGATACACATGTATTAAAAGAGCTTAATCAAAAAATTGATTTAGAACAATTAGCAGATGATCTCCTTTCTGTATCTGCTCGGGGAGGAACAAAAATACAAAGTGCTCTTGAGTGGGCAAATAAACAATTTAAAGAACATTCTTATTCGCGTGAAAAATTAAATGTTTTATTCACAGATGCTGAAATCTTTGATCTTCAAGATGCTATACAAGAATTTAGGATAATGAGATCACTAGGGGTAGATTTCATTTTAGTTTGTCCCGAAACTTCTTACAACTTAAAAGAAGCGAATAAAATGGTAAAGATTGTAGGAGGGCAATTACTCACCATAAAAGATTGGAACGAATTTCCCAAATTAATCTCTGAAATAATTAAGTCAAGATTTTAAAATTATAATGACAATAAAATCAACCTCAGTTTTAATAATCGATAAATTCGGCTTAAACCTTTATCAAAAAACTCTTAAATTTCCTAGAAACAAGATAAATATTTTTTATTTACGAGATGAACCACTAAAGATTAGAAGTATCATCTTGGATAATGAGAGAGAATATCACCTTATAATAAATGAGAAAAAAAATGAAATTTTTCATGACTGCCCCTTATTCTTAATTCATTCAGAAAGAGATAAAAAGATCTGTGTCCATTTTCTTAAATTGCTATCGATCATTAAAAATCAACATTCTGAGAAAATATTAAAGAACATAGATGGATACAATCTTATATCAGATGACTTTGGCTCTAAAAAAAAGGGAAAAAATTATCAATTATTAGCTAATAATTGCATCGAAAGTAATAATTGTGTTGAAGCGTTAAACTATTTGAAAAAAGCAATCATTACTCAGTTTGATAATGATCCTGTTATTGAGGAGTTCTTAACGATTGCTATCGATAACAATTTATTTATTGAATTTTTTGAGTTCATAAAGGACGGACATGATAATGAATTACATTCTCTCTCAAAATTTGATGAATATATTGAAATAGGATTTAAAAAATTTTTAAAAGTTATTCATAAATATTCTTTCTTTAACCTACTTAGAATAATTGAGTCAATAGATGCTGTGCTAAATTTTAAAGATATCTCATTTATTG
>JAHQWI010000040.1 GCA_029856085.1 Promethearchaeia archaeon
ATTGATGAAACCCCCACAGATGGGTTTGATGTGAGTATGGAAATCCAATTCCGCAGTGTTTTTCTTGGTATGAAACATGCTAGTCCAATAATGAAGCAACAAGGTTCAGGAAGTATAATCAGTACGGCAAGTGTAGCCGGTCTTCGAACTGGGATGGGAGGTCATGTTTATAGCGCAGCTAAGGCTGCGATTATCCACTTAACTCGGACAGTTGCTATGGAATTAGGAGAGTTCAATATCCGTGTAAATTGTATATGTCCTGGAGGAATAGCAACTGCTATCTTTGGAAAAGGTCTTGGATTTGATCAAGATAAAGCTGAAAGATTCAAAGCATTTGCGGGGATCTTCCTTTCTGAACTTCAACCAATAAAACGAGTAGGGCTTCCAGAAGATATTGCTAAAGCAGCTCTATGGTTAGCAAGTGATGAATCTACCTTTGTCAGCGGACACCCACTAGTTATTGATGGTGGATTGATAGGGGGGAGAATGTGGGGCCAAAATACAGAACAGTGGGAAGAAATGGCAAAAAAGTTAGGCATTGAGGATCTTGAAGAAAATAGGAGAAGAATAAATGAAGAAATCGCTAGAATGAAATGAATTCTTTTTTTTTTCACTTTCAATTTATTAAGATGAATTTGTTTAAATAAAAAAAAATATGAATCTAATGATTTATTCTTGTTTTTTCTTTTCAGCCCTTTTCTCTTTTAGTTTCTTTGCTCCTTTCAAAATTAAATCTCCAGGAGTGCCCCCTATAGCGCTTCCACCATCATAACTACCTTGTTTAAGTGTCTTTTCTGATTGAAGATCGCCCCATGACTTTGGTTTAACTCTTGTCATCATTCCCTTTCCATCTAATACCTGCGTTTTGGTGCCTATGACCGATTGAAAATCTGTAGCTGCCCCTGAAACTTGACTATGGAATTGTTCTCCTGCATATTGTATTTGTCCTTGAACTGCAGATGTTATCTTAATTATTTTCTTTGCTTTTTTCCATCTTGCTGGTACAATAACGTTTTTTCCTGCGGTTTTAGGAATTACCTGATTCTCAGTTAATTCATTTAACCAGCTTTTTTCGGGTTTTAACTTTTTAGAAATAAGGCTTGTTACTTTTGCGCCAGGCAAATATTTATGAAATGCAATCAAGGATTTTATGTGATCGCCTGCATCTCTTATACGTCCAACAGTATCTGAAATATCATCAATCAATTTTTCCTTTACTTCTGGTTTTAACAGTACATGTTTTTTCTTTTCATTTTGAATTATCCCGTTATTTTCTAACTCTCCCCAAAATCTTTCCTGCCATTTTCGCTTTTTGTTGCCTACGGCGTTTAGATATTTAACAAGATTAAAATATTGTCCCTGTTCGTGCATTGCAGTAATATCAGATAGAAGCTCATCCAAAAGTTGATTATTGGTAGGACTCTTGTCTGTAAGCCTAATACTCGCTTCTTTTCCCTCAGATTCAATCTTAATTCTTCCTAACATTTGTAAATCTTCTAATATGGTTGCAGGTAAGAGATAATTGAGATCTGAATGATCTAAAGTCCCTTTTTTCAATTGATTCTTTTTATCGTGTAATAATAGAATCAACATTTCTTCTCCAAGTAACAATTTATATTCTCCCTCTTTTTTCAAATTTTTTTGAATTGATTATATATTAAACCAATATTATATATAACATTTATAGGAAGTTCATCAATAAACACATTCTTAAAGTGGATTTCCGATCTTAAGAAATTTCTTAAAAAAGATTTTATACTATAAGATTTTAAAAGTAATATATAAAATTCTTAATTTTGAATAAAATTAGCGAAATATACATCAAAATGTGAAGAAAAATGGAAGTTGACGAAGATCTAAAAAATAATACTACAGTAGCGTATATCTCCATGGAGATAGGAGTCGAAAGTAATATACCTACATATAGTGGTGGCCTGGGAGTGTTATCTGGGGATACAGTTAGATCCTCTGCAGACCTAGAACTTCCTATGGTTGGTATCTGCTTATGTTATAGTTCTGGCTATTTTTATCAATTTTTTAATGAGTTTGGGGATCAAAAAGAAAGAGAAATTGAATGGAATTTCTTCTATGAATTCGAGAGAGTTCCTCAACCAATTACTATGAAAATAGAGAATAAAGATGTGAAAGTTTCGGCATGGCAATATAATATAATTGGTCAATCTGGTCATGTTTTACCTATTTATTTATTAACTACTGATGTAGAGGGGAATGAAGATTGGATGAAGAACATGACTGGTTCACTTTATGATTCTACCTCAAGATGGAATAGAATTGTACAAGAAATGATTCTAGGAATAGGAGGGGTTAAGCTTTTAAAATCTTTAGGATATCATAACATTCAAACTTATCACCTTAATGAAGGTCATGGTTCTTTTGCTATGGTTGAACTTTATGACATGTTAAATGGTGATATTGAAAAAGTGAAAGAAAAAGTAGTATTCACTACGCATACTCCGGTTCCTGCTGGTCATGATCGCTTTAATCAAGATTTAGTTGATAAGGTGTTTAAAAAAAAAATGCCTCCTGAAATTAGGAAACTCGCGGATGATAATAAAGAATTCAATATGACTTTTCTTGGAATGGCACTTTCCAGATATAGAAATGGTGTGGCTAAAAAACATGGTGATATCTCAAGGAAAATGTTTCCACAATATGAGATTGATCATATAACAAATGGAATCCATTTACCTTTTTGGGTCTCTAAGCCTTTTAGGAAAATGTTTAGTAGAAAATGGCCAAATTTTAAAGCAAATCCTTCGGTTCTGGAAAATGCCATTGAATTAGATGATTTAGATATTTTCGATGCCCATACCGAGAATAAATTCAACTTAATATCATATCAAAAAGGACATTCATGGAACTTACTAGATGAAGAGATGATAACAATTGGATTCGCAAGGCGTTTTGCGACGTATAAAAGAGCAACATTAATCTTTCATGATATCGATAGAATAGGTAAGATAGCGAAAGACCATCTCCAATTCATATTTGCAGGGAAGGCTCATCCTAAAGATCAGCTGGGGAAAGATTACATTAAAAAAATTTATGAAGCCGGTGAATATTTGTACGATAACTATGGAGTAAAAGTTGTAATGATGGAGAATTATAATATGGATCTTTCTCATATGCTTGTAAGCGGTTGTGATGTGTGGCTTAATACACCTAACAGATATCGTGAAGCAAGTGGAACAAGCGGAATGAAGGCAGCCTTAAACGGAGTATTGAATTTATCGGTACAAGACGGGTGGTGGTTGGAGGGGTATAAAATGAATCATCTAGCAGGTTGGGCTATAGGACCTGATGATTCAAATCCAGATGATCCTGGTGTTTCAAATGATTGGGATATTGACGCTAACGCGCTATATGAGATTTTAGAAAACGAGATTATTCCAACATACATGAACCATGATGAATGGATATTCCGGCAGAAAAATGCAATATCTTTAGCCGCTTATTTCAATTCTCATAGAATGTGTATGGAATATGCAGAAAAAGCCTACAAGTTGAAAAGACAGAAACCGTGGAAGTTTAGTAGCCTTTAGATCTTTTAAAAATTAGATAATTTAATCTGACAAATTTTGATATAATCCTCGAATTTCTTTTTATTGAAATAATCTTCTAAAACCTGGTTTAGAATTTCTTCCATAATTTCAACACCTGAATTTATACCATTCATATCTTTAGCTAGAAGCATCATATAATCTGGGGTTGATATAAGAAAAAAATTACCTTGAGTAAATTCAATATCAGAATATAACGCTAAAATCTCATTTGATTGTTTTATGATTTCAGGGGTTGTAAACAGAACAATCAGATATTCCTCAGTATATTCCTCTGTCAAATAGCTATCTCTAATTCCAGAAGCTAAGAGAGGATTTTTCATATAAGATTTAAATAGATTTTGAAGTTGAGTTAAGTTTTTTCTTATTTTGGTTTTATTATGAAAGAAAGCGAATTTCTCTGTTAACTTTAAAAGTTCGCCATCCATGTAGGTAATACTTTTCGGGGGATTTTTAAATATAAATTCTTTAAGATGATTTGGCATTATTTGAGTTCTATCAATAGATTTATTTAATTATAGAAAATTTGAATTAATAAAAAAGTTTCATTATTTTAGAATATAAGTGAATTTAAGGAAATAATGAAATTAGGAACACTTGATTTAGCAAATAGATACATTTTAGCACCTATGCAAAATGTGACTACTGCACCTTATAGGAGATTTTGTAGAAAATTTCAAGAAATTGGATTAGTTAGTGTTCCAATGTTGTATACTAAGAGAATTGCTAAAAATCCAAAATTTTTAGAACACAAATTATATAAAATAGAAGAAGAAAGACCAATAAGTATCCAATTAATAGGATCTGATTTAGATGCTTTTAGAAAATCAATCGATTATCTTGAAAGCTATAATTTTGATATATTAGATATAAATGCAGGCTGTCCTTCACGTAGAGCAATTAGGGCAAAGGAAGGGGGTTATTTAATGAAGGATTTGAGAAGATTAAACGAATTACTTCGAATAGTTGTTAAGAAATCTTCTAAACCAGTCTCGCTAAAAATAAGGACTGGCTTTGAAAAACCCATGAATATTGAAGAAGTATCAACTCTAATAAATGATTCTGGAATAACTCTTTTGACTATCCATGCTAGAACTGTGAAAAGTAATTTCATTAATGCTACTCTAGATTTAAACACTGTAAAAAGATTAAAAGAAAGATTAAGGATCCCTTTAGTAGGAAATGGTGATATTACGACACCTGTAAGTGCAAAACAGTTTATTGATTATACTAAAGTTGACGCTTTCATGATAGGCAGAGAAACTATGGGAAATCCAGAGATATTTCGACAAATCCATGAATATTTAACTAATGGCAAAACTATTGCCTTTAAGAATAATTTGGAGTTAATCAAGAATTATATTAATATTTATGAAGATATAATTGATACTTTACTTAGTGAAATTTCAAATCCATATGTAAATGATGAATTTAAATTCAAGGAATTAAAAAGAAATTCTATCTGGCTAATGAAAGGTTTTAGGAATTCTACAAAAATTAGGACTCAATTAAGCAAAATTAAAAGCCTCTTACAGTTAAAAGCGTCTTTAAAAGAAATTTTTAATTAAAGAATAGAAAATAACAAATAATTTTCTCTATTCATATTTCTTTAAAAGTTCCTTATCGGTAAATACACCATCTTCAGTAATAACACCAGTAACAAGCCTAAATGGAGTTATATCAAATGCATAGTTTAGGCATTCTACACCATCTGGAACTATCTGAACTTTTCCTAAAACATTACTTACTTCAGTACTATCTCGCTGTTCAATTGTGACATCTTTTGCAGTTTCATGAAGAGAAAGGGTAGAACTCGGTGCTGCTACATAAAAAGGTATATTATTATCTTTTGCGGCCAAAGCTACTAAATAAGTCCCAATCTTATTAAAAACAGCATCAGAGGTTACTCGATCAGTACCAACAATAACTTTATTTATTTTTCCTAATCTCATAAGTAATCCAGAGGATGTATCTGAAATCACCTTAACTGGAATCTTATCATATTGTAATTCATAAGCAGTTAACCTTGCACCTTGTAATCTTGGTCTTGTCTCATCAGCAATAACACTTATTTTCTTACCTTGTTCTATTGCTGATCTCACTGGAGCTAATGCTGTTCCGTACTGAACTGTGGCAAGAGAACCAGCATTACAATGTGTTAATACAACATCTCCATCCTGCAGTAATTCTGCCCCATTCTTACCTATATTTTTATTAACAGTGATATCTTCTTGAGCCATAAGTTTTGCTTCTTCTATAACAAGTTCTGAAAGGTTTTTAGGGTTATCTGGATAGGATGTAATTATTTTCCAAATTCTATCTACAGCCCAAAATAAGTTTGAAGCTGTTGGTCTTGTACTTCTAATAATATTAGCTGCCTTTTCCATAGATTCTAAAAACTTTTCTTTTGGTAAATCTCTATTCTCAATTGTTGCTATGGCCATGCCCATTGCTGCTGCAACTCCTATGGCAGGAGCTCCACGAATATTCATTACTTTTATTGATGTAGCAACATCCCTATAATTATCAAACTCTAAGAATTCAAGCTTATGAGGTAAAAGAGTCTGATCAATCATCTTAACTTTATTGTCAGAAGTCCATTCTATAGAAGGAATCATATTATCCTAAAATATTTCAAAATTTAAAAATCACATTTCTTAAATTTCTAATCATAAATTTTATTTTATTTAATCTTTATAGATAATAATAAATGGCAATTCAATCGGAAAGCTAAGAAAAGAGGAATTAGAAAAGGTATTTATAAAAAATATAAGGTAAATTTATTTCTTTCTTCTGAATTTTTATAGTGTTTTTCATATTAGTTAAGATGACTTAAAATGTTCAAAGATAAAATTTTTGGGTTTTTGAAGCTTATAAGACTTAGAGTATCATTATTTGGTTGTATCGGATTATTCGTATCTGGAGTTCTTGCAGAAGATTTAAAGGGTTTTCAAATTGATTATTTGATACCATTTTTTATAGTATTAATATCTGCCTCAGGCGCATTTGCTCTTAATGATTATTATGATTATGAGGTAGATAAAATTAATAATAGAAAAGATCGACCATTGGTTATAGGATTAGTCTCCAGAAAAATAGCCTTACTAACTGCAATAATCTCTTTCATTATTGTCATTTTATTGAGTATGCTATTGAATATTGCTTCTACCATATTAGTAGTTATCAGTTTACCTATTTTTTACGTATATAGTATTGGATTGAAAAAAAAATTGCTTTTTAAGAACTTTTTAATTGCTTTCTCTTACTTAAGTACAATTTTCTTAGGATCATTAATTATGGATTCATATCTTGAGCCCTTAATAATATACTTTGCTATTATGGGTTTTATAGTAGGATTGGCAAATGAGATCATGTTTGACATAGCTGATGTAAAAGGCGATAAAGAACAAGAAATAAATACTTTTTCTACAAAATTTGGTATTAAACCAGCAGCTCAAATTTCTACATCTCTTTATATTATTATAATGGTTCTAGATCCATTACCTTTCATTGTAAATATTGATGATCGATTATATTTAGATTACATATTTTTAATCCTAATATTAATTCCAGTAATCTGTTATACTCTCCTTATGAGATCACTTTTAAAAAATCAAACAACTGAAAATATATTAAAATTGAGAACTCTCGTTTTTTTAATTATGCAATTTGGTACAATTTCTTATCTAATAGGGGTAATAATTTAAATCTATAAATTTAAAGAAATATTGAATTAATTATTAAATTATCTTCTAAAGATTTAGATGAATATAGTTAAATCTCCAATAATTTCTTGTTCTCGTAGAACAGATATACCTGCATTTTTAATGGATTGGGTTATTGAAAGGATTAAAGTGGGGTATGTTGATGTAGTTAATCCATTTAATCGAAAACAAATAAACCGAGTCTCATTAGATCCCAAAATTGTTAAGTGTTTTGTTTGGTGGAGTAAAAATTTTGGAGAATGGATTAAGGAATATATTAAGAACAAAAATCTTTTCAAATCTTATAAGGGACATGTTTTTCAATTTACAATTAACTCTCCATCAGAATTAGAAAAGAATTTAAATATATCAGTTGAGGAACGATTTAAACAGTTGAAATGGCTAATAAAGGAATTTGGAATATCAGCTATAAGCTATAGATATGATCCTATAATTTTTTACAGAAATAAGGATTCAGACAGAAGTAAAAATAATTTAGATAGATTTAAGTATATAGTCGAAAATGTAGCTAATCTTGGAGTTAAGGAACTCATCTTTTCTTTTGCTACAATTTATCCTAAAGTTAAAAATAGAATGGATGCTAGAGGATATATTCCTATTGACCCACCTTTAAAGAAAAAACGAGAAATATTAAATAGATTAATTAAAATATGTTTTGATTACAATATACAAATGAAAGCATGCTGTCAACCGGATTTACTAAAATTTAAAGGTATAGAACAAGCACATTGTATAGATGCATATAAAATTGAGCAATTAATTAATGAGAAAATTCCAAAAATAAAAGATACTGGACAGAGAAAAGACTGCGGATGTTTCAAGTCTAAAGATATAGGAGGATACACTGGGATTTTTCGATGCAGACATAACTGCGATTATTGTTATGCTTCTCCTGCTAAAAAATAAAAAATCAAATAAATGAAAAATAAGTTTATAAAATCCCGAGGAATTTTGTTACACCACCAATCTTAGGAACTTCTACTTTAAAATAGTGATTCATAATATCATATAAAAAGGTAAGATAATTCATTTGTATTCTCTCTCCATGCACTACCTTAATATGATCAATAAGAATTTTTGAAGTCCATGCTTTTTTTTCAGAATTAGTTATAAAATCTACTAAGGTTTTAGAGTATTCAAATGCCTTTTGAATCTCATTTCTAAGAATTATTAGACCAGTGACTAAATCATACTCTCCCAAAAATTTTTTCGCAATGCTTTTCTCGATCTCTAATTTTTTTTGATCAATGGATTTATCTTTATCTTGAATAACTTCTCTCTTTTCAAATATTATGCAATTCTCATAATTTTTCTGATCATTTTTATAATCTATTTTTGACATAGCAATAATATCATTTTCAAATAGATTTTGCATTGCGTACTTGAAGAAATAGATAATATGATCAGCGAGAAACTGATCATCCGAAATAAAAATTACTCCTTTGCCCAAAAAAATAGCCTTAAAAACAGAAGCCATTAATAGTTCAGGAATATTCAATTTTATTAAATCATGATTAATTGATTCGACTTCAGGAATAATATTCTCTGCTCCTTCAGATGTTGAGACCTCAGGAGCTTCAATTTTAAAGTCTGCAATTAAACAGTCTCTCACTATAAGATTTTTATCGACATAGGCGATAAAAGTATGTTCACTTATCATTCCGGCAGTTATATTTATAGCTAAAAGTCCTTTCGCAACATTTTTTGTCGCATCATCTGAGATTTCAATATTATCCCAATTAGAACAAATTGGACATCTAACTTCAATTTTAGCCATACTTAATCAAAATAGTCTGTCGAAAACTTATTTTATAAGAAGCGTATAGAGTTTCTATTTTGCTATCTTTCTTATCTATTTAATAATTGTTGTAATATCAATAT
>JAHQWI010000041.1 GCA_029856085.1 Promethearchaeia archaeon
TTATCATATTTTGATTTAATATAATCCTCTAATATTAATATTAATTTTTTGATCACTTCAGAAGGAATATCCTCTGGAGTAAATCCTACTAGTTTTTTTACATAGGATATTGTATTCTTTATACCCTCTTTTGGGATTTTAGATCCTTTTAGTTGTTCAGTATAGAACATCTTATTAATTAAAGCATCAATAGGATTCTCAGTTTTAGAAATAGCTTCAAAAATTTTAATCCCTGATGTGGTTCCTATGCCTTGAATGATGGTAAAAATTCGAGACCATGAAATTTCATCATATGGATTTTCAATTATTCGCAAATGT
Organism: Promethearchaeia archaeon; assembly: GCA_029856085.1. Lineage (GTDB taxonomy): Archaea > Asgardarchaeota > Lokiarchaeia > Sigyniarchaeales > SOKP01 > Loki-b32. Next base: position 319 of record JAHQWI010000041.1, read on the forward strand.
GCTATCACATCTTTAATGTGAGCTTTTTCGAAAAACGCTACTCCTGCTCGTACCTCATAGGGTATGTTTTTAGCTTTCAGTTCAAGTTCAATTCTTAATGTATGGAAACCAGCACGAACAAGAATTGCCATATCCTTTAAATCATATCCTTCTGAACGTAATTTTAATATCTGATTTGCAATAAAATAAGCTTGTTCTTTATCATCTCCCAGATTAACTTGAAACGGAAGTATTCCTTCAGGACGAGTTGTTCTCATAGATTTTTTAAACTGCTTTACATTGTGTTGAATGGAGTTATTTGCTAAAGCTAAGATCTGTGGAGCACTTCTATAATTATAGGTTATCGTATATTTCTTACATTTCTCATATTTTTTTTCAAAATTTAAAATGTTTTGGAAATTAGCTCCACGAAAAGCATATATACTTTGAGCGTCATCTCCAACAGCTATTACATTATGATCTGGGTTTTGTTTTACTATTTTATATATAATTTCATCTTGGATATAGTTGGTGTCCTGATATTCATCGACAAGCACATATCTAATTTTCTTAGCAATTAGTTGAGCAACAGATCTCTCATCTAACAATTGATTCCAGTATATTAAGAGATCATCGAAATCAACCAGATTATCCTGAGCTTTTTTATCCCTATAGATTTTAAAGACTTCTTCTAATTTTCTAATAACATCTTCACTGTCGAATTGAGAATATTTCCAAAGGATAACATCTTGAATTGATTTATTACAATTAATTGAAAAAGACAAAATTGCCTTCACCATTCTAGAATTAGGAAACCGTTCTTCTATTTCTTTTACATTAGCTTTCTCAATTGAGAGTTTCATTAAGGCCCTTGCATCAGTTTCATCCATAATCGTATAATTTGGCTTCAATCCCAGCGTTTTTGCATACATTCGTATAAAACGATTTGCTATTGAATGAAATGTTCCACCCCATATCCCCTTCGGTTGCTTGCCTAAAAGAGTTTCTACGCGTTCGATCATCTCATGGGCTGCTTTATTAGTAAATGTTACAAGCATTATTTCGCTTGGTCTTACTCCTGATAATAATAATTTGGCAACTGAATAGGTAATTGTTCTTGTTTTACCACTTCCCGCTCCAGCAATTACAAGCATTGGTCCCCTGATGTTGTTGATGATTTCAAGTTGTTCCTCGTTTAAATCCTCCTCGAAATTTATATCATTATATTCTTCTATAACTTCCGGTTTCTCTATTTCCAAGGATTCACCATAATCCTCATCGTAAAACTCGAATACATATTCCTCTTCAACAGAATCTTTTTTTGAATTCAAAATTTTTTGCCATATTTAATTTAATATTTAGAAAGTTTTCATTTTCTTGTTTGATGTATATATCTTTTTAAGGACTATTAGTTTTTTATCTTTCTTTTTTAACACAATATCAGTGATTATATAATGGTTTATAATAAGGGTTTTATATTAAATCTCCCTACAAATTTTTCCATTGAAATTGGAGAATTTTCTATGCTAAATTATAATTTAACTTTAAATATATTAAAAAAAACTTCAGAAAATCCACTATTTTATAAAATAAGAATACAAATAATGATAGAATTTATAAAATTAACTTAGATAAGACCAACCAGTATTTTAAAGGCGGCAGTCTCATCACCCTCATCAACTGAACTGAGTGTAAATGCTAAATCATGCTTATCTCGAATTTTTGGTGCTTCTTGAGCAGAAATAAATTTCATCCTTGTTGATGTATTTTGACCTTGCCATACCCATACTTTTTCACTATGAACATCAACAAAAAGTAGAATTTTGTCAGAATCCAATAATTCAAACAAAGGGACATTCTCTTTTATTTCTATTCCTTCAAATTCTCCTAATTCTTCATTGAATTTATAAACAAATATCAAAATTTTATCATTTGAATTTCTTAGTTAAGCTATATTATATTTTTAATCAATGATTTATAAATTTTTAACATTTTAATTATAATCAGCCTTAAAATCCAAATAAGTTTTCAAGGGTTATAAAACAAAATCAGATGTTAAATTCGACAGTTTCCAAATTTAAAGAATTTCTATTTGAGTATCTATTCTCTTTTTCAAGTTGAACTTTATTATAATAATCCATAAAACCTTTCCCGTAATAATAACAATTTTCACTTTTAAATGCAGGACAATCTAAGCAGTTAAAACCTTTACACATTTTTATCAACCACTTAAAAATTGTTTTGAAATTGTCTTCTTCTTAAGGTTGAAATTAAATGCCCCCTAGAAAGCAGTTGAATTCCAAATTGAGAGCTGTAATCCCTAGAAAAATCTGTTGTGATATTGCATACCATAATACCCCCTTGGATGTTAGTATCAATACAAGCTTTATGTAATTGCCGAAGCTGTGTAATTGAAATCTCTCTTTTCCAATCTCTAATAAATACCCCAAAAGTGTTCAGTTTGTTTTTTACAACAGCATCAAAGGTCCAAAGTTTTCCAGATTTACCCTTAACTTGTACGGGCCCTTTAACAAATTCGTATTTGTCTGAAAAAACATTCTTGGCTAAATCATTTAAACTTTTATCTGAATATGCCATCTATACTCACTATACAAAATCAGATTATAGTATGTAAATATTATTTCAACAAAATTACTTAAAAATAAGTAATATGCAGAGAATATATTATTTTTCAAAATTTAATTCATTCAATAAATACTCTCCTGCTATGTCAGCTCCCTTTTTGTTTACATAATTATATAAGTTTTGCTGTAAAAAATCAATGATGGCATCAGAGACTTTATCACAAATTGACTTACATTCCATGAAATTTTGCGTAACAGTTTCACAAGCTTTATTATATCTTTGACAAAACTTTTTTAACTGTAAAGAGATTCCCTCTGATGGTAAGATTGTAAAACAATCCCAACTATCTTTAAAACCAGAAATCTGACTCGGGGGTGTATTTTTCAACAGAGATTTTAGGCTACCATTTGATAGACTTTTAATAATACGTTCCATAATGCTTCTTATTTCACTTTTTGCTTCAAGCTGGCAAAGGAAGACATAGTATTTTAAGAGATCTTCTGCTTCTTTGGCTTTTTCAGTATCGATAATTTTCCATCCACTTGCTTTTTTACAGCTTATTTCCTTATTTTCAGGATTAGAAAAATTCGTAGGGTAAATCCAACACTGTGGAGGTTTGATCCCTGAACTATGGACAAGACATCCATTTATTTTCTTATCACATAAAAAACATTTTCTTTTCTCATCATCAAACCTTAACTTAAAACTAAAAACATCACTTCTAATAAAATCGTTCTTGATAGCATAACCTCGTTCAATATACTCTTCAGCTAATATTTTAGGGACATCAATCTTAATTGAACAACAATCACCATTGCACATATCTAAGCAATTTGGGCCTTCAATTGCCGACTTCATAAGAAGGTTAAATCTTCTGACAACTTCCCAAAATTTGTCGTCAACCATAGAATTTTTTCTTAATTTAATTATTATTTTTAATCATAAAGATTGTCTTTTAAAAATTATTTTATCTTTCCTTAAGAAAAGATATAAAAATCTATACTTTATTTTTTTATTGTTAAAAATTTTGCATACAAAATTTTTTCTAAATAATACAAATACGAGAAGAATATAGAATGTCAGAAAACCTTATAGTTATAGATATTACCGATGAGGAACACATAGTTCTCGATGGTTCGCAAAATCTTAAAGAAATATCAGGCAAAGGAACACTTGTTGTGAAAAATCCAACACAAAGAAGTAGATTATGGAATTTATTGTGTAATGTTAAAGAAAATGTAAACACTTCATTGGAATCGAAAGAACTTACACTAGGAACGTTAAATCCAACACAAAATTTTAGTAAAGAATATGAAATAAAAGATCTCAAAGGCTCTTCTTTAAAGGTTGAGGAAATATTTGATACAGATAAATCCGATTCTGCTAAAGTAAATAATGCATTTCTTTACAAAACAGATAACAAATGTAGTCTAAAACTCATACTTACAAATCCCTTGAACTTACCTATCTTAGAAATAAAAGTTAAAAGGGACATGCCTGCCTTTATTCAAGAAATTGAAATGAGGAACCCTAGTCATGGTGATGCTAGTTTAAAAGAAGAAGGAGGGAAAAGAATTCTCGCTTGGGAGCTATCATCTTTAGATGCTCAAGCTAATGCTGAACTTGAAATTTTCTTTACCGTAAATATTAAGGAATTAGCTGCCCAAGAACTCGGTGCTTTAAAGGTGAACTATCTTATTAATAATTATAAACTAACTATGATGAATCCCGAAGTTAGAGGGTTAACAGATTCAATGAGTGGAATTGATAGAGATGAAGGCACTCAACCGGGTATATGGGATTGTAATGTTGAATTTATTAATGAATCTGAATTCCAAGTAAAACTAGAAGACACAAAGGTAACTCAAAAAATTGCCACTGGTAGTGAGATGGTTGTATCGCAGACGCCTGATAAAGTCTTAAATCCTGATGAATCATGGGATTTTGATTTTCAAGTTGAGGCTAAGGATGTACCTGAATTAAGCTCTGAAATAGGATTTACACCATTGTTTGTTGTAATTCCTAGAGTTATTGGCGAAATCATCAAAGAATCAACCGTTTATGATGTGTTAAGTGCAACAATCGACAAAACAATAAAACCCCCCGAAGTAGATGCGTATGCTAATACCGATATGTTGATTGTAAATACTATTGTGAATGATGGATCCTCTACTATTGATAAGTTCTTCTTATCAGATGAGCTTCCTCCTGATTTTATTCCTCCTTTAGTTAAAGAAATAAAAATTTTATTAGGGGATATTGATATAAGTTCAAGGGAAGAATTTGTCCAAAAGATATTAATGGATCCAAGTGATCAAGATTTTTCTAAAAACCATCAAATCTATGTCGAGCTTTTCAATCTCTCAAAAGAATTTCTTCCAGGAAAACAGATGGTAATTTCTTACCCACTCCTAGCAAGAAATCCACGACCGCCTACAGAAACAAAGTATATGACTCCGGTGAAAATTGATGTTAATACTCCCCTAGAAGGTCAGTCATTTGTTAGGAGTCCTGATGAAGAACCAGAATTAAAAGTAAGATACGTTAAACGTAAATTGAAGACCCTTAAAAGCATTAAACCAGGACTTACTGAAGGAGAGTTTAGTATTGGAGTAAGAGTACAGAATAAAGGAGATGTCGAATTGGAAAATGTGCTAGTAAAAGATATAATTCCAACAGGTTTTAGCCTAACTGAATTTACACCTCCAGCTGATACAACTCATGAAGTGGTGCAAGTAGGAGATCTATCAGAATTACATGTAAAGGTTACTGAGATAAAAGGGGGTTCATCCGTAAGCATTAACTACAATTGCTCTGGCTCAGGAGACTATCCTCGATCTGAACCTGTTATTATCGTTTTAGGTCGGAGCGGAGGAGAATCATCGAGTTCTTCAGGAACGCCTCCAGCAGGTACAGAAACACCAGAAGCACGTGTAGCACATTCACAACTAAGCATGATCCATGATATCTTTATTGATCTTTCTAAACAGGTAGATCAAGCAATTACTGGAGAAAAACTCGGTGATATTTTAGAAGGGAAAAGAGATGCATTACCTCCAGGGCCTATACTTCATCAAATATTAGCATTTGCTAAAGATATGAAAGCCCTTGGTGATAAAATAATCGTTGGTTCATTGAGAGACGAAGTTATGGATAAGTTAAATGATTTTAAAAGCAAATATGTATGATTCTTTTTATTAAATTTATTTCTATTTTTTTCCAATTTTTTTATGGTTGCCATTAAAATCCATTCAAATTCATTTAAGGTCAATAGCAATATCTAAGATTTAAAACTGAAAATATTAATCAAAAAAAATATAAAAAAAGTTCTTCTCTTGATAAATTTTCCAGTCTAATAACTAAAATTTAAGTTAAATTAAAAACTAGATTTTAAACATATCCTATTTCAAAAAAACTGATAAAATGATACTTTTAATAACGATTGTTTTAGTATTTATTTTTTTATCAAATCTTTTCATATATTGGAAAATATTTCTAAAAGTAAAGGATAAAAAAAACAAATTAGTTAGATTTTTTTATAAGATATTTCCTATAATATGGACAATTACATTTATAACGATACCTATTATTAATTCAAGCTTTTTAAGAGCTTATTTTCCTGAAAATTCGAGCTATTTCGATGAATATTGGATTTTATTTGCATTGCTAGGTATTGCTTTCATCATTATTGGTATAAGCTTTGCCAAAAAAGCAAGAAAGGTATATAGAGTTAAACCCATGGACGAAGAAAGTTCTGAATTGATTACCTCCGGTATTTTTAGAATTATTAGACATCCAGTCTATTCAGGATGGGTAATTATTTTTCTTGGAGCTGCCTTGATATCAGATTCACTTATTTCATTAATTCTATGTCCTATAATTTATGTAATTTTAGAATCCCATGCTTCAATTGAAGAGAAATTAATCCTTATTCCAAAATATGGCGATCAATATGAAAACTTTAAGGGTAAGACTCCATATCGTATTATTCCAACACCATTGAATTTTTTGTTAATAATTATCGCAATTATAATAGTATATGTAGGATTTTTAAATATTAGTTAAAACCTTATAGTTTTCACTTTAATCTAAGAAGTCCTGCCTAAATTTATGATCACTCTTAGAATTCTTAAAAAGTTAAAAAAAGCTGGAGAATTGGATTAAAATCTACTAATACTTAATAAATAGATTCAATTCTTTTCATTTCTTCTGTTAAAATGCTTAATAAAATATTTATTTCTTCGATTTGATTATTTAATAATTTAATCTTCTGTTCAATTACCGTAGCATCAGTTAAATTTTGGTTTTCTAATTCTTTTCTAATAATATTGTAAGATCTTATCTGATTAAGAATTTGTTGCATTCTTTTTATTTTAATTTCGAAATCTCTTTTATACTTTTTGAGCTTTTCAAATGTGTTCTCGATTCTATCAACAATGTTAAAACATTTATCGATATTTTCTTCTTTTTTTAAATTCAAGACATTATCTACAATGTCTTCCAAATAAGATAATACAATTTCATGTTCTTTCACACCAATTGGTTTAGTTTTGATAATTGGTTCAGGAGTAATTTTATCAAGAATGCTTTTAGTATATTTAATTTCTATTTTTTTTTTTAATGGTGTTAAGATTCCGCCATCATGTTTAGTTGTAAATTTAGCTGAAGTTTCAAACGCATCCAAATCTGTTATTAATTCTAGCTCATCTATTTCTATTTGAGTAATTAAAGGTGAAAATTTAACTTGAAGTTGTTGTTTACCAAAAAATTCATCATTTTGTCTTAAAATTTGAGTATATGTCTGAATAAATTCTTGTCCTATGGGCGCAAACAATACTCCTCCTTCTTTGTCAAGTTGCTTTAATAGAGGGTAAATTTTAGTTTGTTCAATAGCACCAGTTACTAAGATTTTTTGCCAAGGACTTAGTTCTGGCATGCCATTTAAGGGATTTTTTATGTTAATGGTGATGTTATTATCTAAATTTAATTTCTTAAGATTCTCAGATGTAATTTTAGCAATTTCTGAATTAGCTTCGAGTATTACAATTTCTCCCTTTGGCGCCAAATTATGTGCCAAGGCAGCTATATAGCCTGATTTAGCTCCAAGAATTAATAAATCATCATTAATATCTAATGCTAATCCCTGAAGCATTATTGTAATCATATGAGGAGCAGAAATTGTCCGATAACTTTTCGGATTTTGTTCATCATAATAAAAAAGATTAGGTACATCCTCGTAAAGCTTAACTACTTTCTTGAACTTGCCAGGGATAAATTTTTCTAATGGGATATCCATAAATGCTTTAATCAACCGCTTGTCTTTTAAGATTTGGTTTACAACTAAGGTATCTAACAAACGTTTTTTCTTGTGCTTTAGTGAATTTTTAAATGATTCGTCTTTGTCCAATTTAATCAACTTATGATGTTAAGAGAATAATATAAAAACAAATTATTATATTTTTTTATAATAATTTTTAACTGTTTAGTTCGATTCTATCTTAATAGGGTTTTATAATTATGATTCTTTTGAATCGCCTACCACATTTACCACAATATAAACCGCAATAAGCATTATATCTCTTTTTCATAAAATTTAACTTTCAATTTTGATGTGTCTATTTTTTCTTCTTCTTTTTTCGAGCATTTTCCATTGAAAAATCTTTTGAGCAATTTATAGATATTGGACAAATCTTACATTTAGGATGATTCGGTAGACAAATTTGCTGCCCAAATCTTACAAATAATCTATTAAGACGAAGCCATTCACCTTTGGGTATTATTCTTTTAAGTTCTTCTTCTGTTTGGCTAGGGCGAGTTGTATTAATCCAGCCCAATCTGTTCGGAATGCGATGTACGTGAGTATCGACCGGTATTGTTGGAATTTTGAATGCATAAACTAATACACAATTCGCGGTTTTGGCACCTACTCCAGGTAAATTAATTAAATCTTCAAAATCATCGGGTACGACGCTGTTATATTTATCTTTTATAATTTGAGAAACTTCCTTAATTCTTACTGCTTTTACTCTGTAAAACCCTGACTTAAAAATTAATTTTTCTAACTCCTCTACCTCAGCATTAGCGATAAGTTCTGGAGTGTTATACTTAGCAAAAAGCGTTTTAGTTGCTTCTTCTGTGTTTGAATCTCTCGTTCTAGCTGATAAAATCGTAGAAATCAGAATTTTAAATGGATCTTGCTTTTTTCGTGCTAACTGATCTAAATGTGCTTCGCCTTCGATTGCTCCATTAATTGTATCTAAGATCTCTTTGTAATTCATGGTTTTTC
>JAHQWI010000042.1 GCA_029856085.1 Promethearchaeia archaeon
TAAAAAACCTATCTACTTATATTATATTTGAAAATAATAATTAATGTGTGATTTTATGAAAGAAATTCTTGTAAAAAATTCTAAAATTAAACTTGTCCAAGGGGATATAACAGAATCGGAAACAGATGCAATTGTCAATGCGGCAAATGCTCAACTCATCTTAGGAGGAGGTGTTGCAGGTGCAATTAGGAAGAAAGGTGGCCCCATTATTCAAGAAGAATGTAATATAATTGGTGGCACTTTCGTAGGTGGTGCCGTTATCACAACGGGAGGAAATTTAAAAACTAAACATGTAATACATGCAGTAGGACCTAGAATGGGAAGAAATGGAAATGAGGATGAAAAATTAAAAAATGCAACCTTGAATAGTCTAAAATTAATGGATGAAAATGAATTAAAAACTATAGCTTTTCCTGCTATATCTACTGGAATATTTGGGTATCCCATCGATAGATGTTCAAAAATTATGATTTCTACAGCGAAAGAATATTTAAGCGGTAATACTCAAATTGAAGAAGTTATTTTTTGCCTTTATACTACTTCAGATTTTGACATCTTTTTCAAAGAGTTAAAATGATTAATTTTTGACGTTACTTTTTTTATTAACGTTTATTTTATAATAAGAATAATAATAATTATTATTTGGAGAAAATCTCATTATTACGATAGCTTAAGGGTTTCTCTTTAAAATGAGTGATTATAGATATATCAAGTTCTTTGAAGATGTAAGGGTCGGCGATGTACCTCTTGTAGGAGGTAAAAACGCATCCTTAGGAGAGTTATTAAGTTTTGGGATCTCTGTCCCACTTGGCTTTGCAGTGACTGCTAAAGCCTTTGATTATGTTCTAGATACTAATTTTTTCACTATTAAAGAAAAAGAAGTATCACTTCGAGAATTGATTGCAAGAGATATTAACAAAATATCTAATGAATTAAAATCAGAAGATATTAAAGCCGTAGAGAAAGTTGATAAAATCTGTGCTAATATCAGATATATTATAGAGCAATCAAAAATTCCTGATTCTTTAGCAGATGAGATCTTAAATGCTTATGCCAAATTAATTGAAAAAATTGGGGAAGAATCTACATTCGCTGTGAGAAGTTCTGCTACAGCTGAAGATTTACCTGATGCATCATTTGCAGGACAGCAAGATACACATTTAAACATTTCTGGTGAAAAGGAAATATTAGAATATATCTTAAAGGATATGTCATCTGTTTTTACTACAAGAGCGACCATGTACCGTGAAAGGGCTGGATTCGATCACTTTTCAGTTAAACTTTCAGTGGGAGTCCAAGAAATGGCTGGTGGTTTGGGAGGTGTCAGGGCATCTGGTGTTATGTTTACAGAAGATCCAGACTCGGGTAATCCAAACGTCATTGTTATTAGAGGAACGTGGGGTTTAGGTGAATTAATTGTACAAGGTGTTGAAAAAGGTGATGAATTCATCGTATTTAAACATGATCCCAGAGGTCTCAGAATTATCTGTCGGGAACTTGTTAAAAAAGAGAAAATAATGATTTTTTCTAAAGGTACTGACAAAATTGGCACTGAAGTTATCCCTGTGCCAGAAGAAAAGCAGATGCACTTTTGTTTAACAGAAGAAGAAGTTTTAATCTTAGCAGATTATGCCCAAAAAATCAGAGAACATTACGGTAGAAGGATGGATATTGAATGGGCTGTTGGTAACAACGGAAATGTTTATATTGTTCAAGCTCGCCCTGAAACCGTCCATAGCATAAAAGGAGATGTCGAAGAAATTTTCTATCTTCTAGAAGATCCTCAAGAACTAATTGAAAATGGGCTTTTAATTGAAAACTCAGGTATCGCTATTGGACGAAGAATTGGATTTGGAAAAGTAAAAATAATAGAATCGATCAATAATGCTTATCTTCTAAAAGAAGGAGATATACTAATCACTGAAGAGACTAACCCAGATTGGACATCTTATATGCAGAATTTAGGGGGTGTAATCACTGAGAGAGGAGGACCCACCTGTCATGCTGCGATTGTTTCAAGAGAATTAAATATAGCTTCTATTGTTGGTGCTGATAATATAGTACAGATAATGAAAGAACAACAACGTGAAGGAATGGAATATGTCACTATTGATTGCAGTGAGGGTGAGTCAAGAATATGGAAGGAAGATGTAGAATATGATTTTGATACAATTGAATTTGCTAAACTCCCTCAAACAAAAACCAAGGTACTAGTAAATTTAGGGATTCCAAAAGGAGCACTTTCTTCTGGAAAATACCCAGATGGAACTGGATTAGCAAGGCTAGAATTTATAATTAATGATGAAATTCAGATACATCCCAATGCATTAATTGATTTCGCAGCTTTAAATTTGAGATATGATATACTTTTAGATCAAAGAAATAAGATTGAGAATATTAAAAAAAGCGATTTATACCATAAAGATCCTTTTAATCAAGAAATTTTTCAACTGAAGCAAACTTTAGACAAAATTAGAGAACTAACAGTTGGCTACGACAATAAAGAAGATTTTTACGTTGAAAAATTAGCTGAAGGGATAGCAACTATTGCTGCGGGGGTATGGAAAACATTACCTGATGGAAGCGCAGCTGAATGTGTAGTAAGACTTTCAGACTTTAAAACCAATGAATACGCTAATCTTATTGGGGGTTGGATTTATGAGGGTGAAGAAAATAACCCAATGCTCGGCTTCAGAGGTTGTTCACGGTATGTACACGACGAGTTTCAGCAAGCCTTTATATTAGAATTACGAGCGATTAAAAAAGCTAGAGATTGGGGCTTAAAGAATATTATACCTATGCTACCTTTTTGTAGAAGCCCCGAGGAAGCCCAAAAGATAATGGAAATTATGGAAAGCGAAGGATTAATTCGAGGTCAAGATGATCTAAAAGTTTATGTAATGGCAGAAATTCCATCAAATATTATTTGTGCTGATATTTTTAGCCAATGCTTCGATGGTTTTAGCATAGGAAGCAACGACCTCACACAATTGACTTATGGAGTTGGTCGTGATAATGAAAAAATGATTCCTCTAATGAATAATTATAATTATAATACAAATAGTGAAGCAATAAGAAGATCAGTCAGTCACTTAATTAAAACAGCTCATGAGTTCGGGAGAAAAGTAGGGATTTGCGGCCAAGCTCCAAGTGATGACCCTGACTTCCTTCGATTCTTGGTAAGGGAAGGCATTGATTCAATTTCTCTTAATTTTGATACATTTGCTCGAGGTCGAATAAATTGCAATAGAACAGAAATAATAGAAGCAAGACTCAGTGAAGAAGATAAAACTAAATCTTATAATTTTTTAGGTGAATGCGATCAACTTATAGAGAAGATTAGAATACCAAGAGGAAAACTTCGAAACATGGTTAGAAAGCAAGGCAAAAAAGTAAATGCAAAATTATTGGAATCTACAGACCGATTCGACCAGATTTTTGATACTATTCAAAATTTATCATATAAGTTTATAGAAGAAATAGATCTAGGTAAGGTTGACAAATTTGATAAGTATTATGAAAGATATAATGGTGAAATTAGAGGATTTAAAGAAAAAATTCCTTTAATGAAACGTGAAATCCGTGAATTTGGCATTTATTGAAATTAAAATCAAAAAAATTATATTTTAAAAAATATTTCACAATTTAAATTTCTCATTAACTAAATACACTATTTTTGGAGATTTCTGACTATGGCTAAGGAATTTAGTGATGAAGTTAAGAATGCTTTTGAAATCGTTGAAAGCCTTTTAAATGGAATGTTAGGGGATAGAAGCGTGCCCCGAAACATAAAACGGGTGGCTCAAAGGAGTGTTGATGAATTACATAAAGAAGATGAGACCCCAGGTGTGATTTCTAGCAATGTAATGTATATGGTTGATGATCTAGCACAGGATGCCAACATTCCGTTCGCTACACGAACTACGGTTTACCGTATCATCTCCATTTTAGAGAATATCAAAGATTAAAAAAGATTTTTAGAAGATCCTCTCTCCCCTTATTTTTAGACCAATTATTTATTAAACCGAATGGTCATATAATAAGTTAAGATTATATCTTTTCCCAATAAATTATTTTAACTAAATTGGTGAACTCTACTTTTGGCAATAGAAGATATAAATGGATGGATTGATGGAATTACCGCATCAGGGGTGGTTCTTCTTGGTATTATATTTGGCCTATTCTTCATCTACAAATCACGAAAAACAGGAGCAAAATTACTTTTATATCTAGGTTTAGCAAATATACTTGCAGGATTAATGTTTTTAGGGGTATTTTTAGATTTCCTATTAGTCCTCTTTTCAAAACATAATATGGAAAACAATGGAATGGTTGCTCTATTATCATATATATGGTTTGCACCTGTTATGATTACTGCAATGTATATTGGAGCAGAACTTTTAACACCAAAAATAAAACAACATATTCTTATCCTAGTCTTGGTTATCTCAATCTTCTTTGAAATTATAATCTTCATGGATCCTCTAAATTCTTTTAATTTTAATCCTGAACCAACTCTTGTTCCAGATAAAAATTTAATTGATTATAACGTTAATTTACTTACCCTAGCTGGAATTTTGATGGGAGGTTTATTATTCCTTGTGATTATTTTTCTTGGATTTGGATTTCTTATTAAAGGTTTAAAATCTTCAGGAGAATTACGAAAAAAGTTCTTGTTCTTATCAGCAGGTTCTTTATGCTTTTGTATATTTGGATTATTAGAAGGATTGATAGAGCCTGGATTTCTTGTAATTTTAGTAAGGATAGGATATCTTAGCTCATTTTGGTTTATGTATTTAGGATTAAAAAATTAATTTTTTTTTTTCTTATCGATTATTATTTATAGTAAAAAATTTTATTATTAGTTAGATCCAAATATTTAACAATTGAGTACTTTTATCATTCTTCATCTATTATGGAAAGACAAATAATTAAGGCAATTATATACAATAATCTGGATGAACAAGTTGGTCCTAATCCTAAAGCATTTCTTCCAGAGGATTTTTCTCAATTAGATCTACTCCATATTAGTGTTAAAACATTTGCGGTTCTTACTGGTGAGAGAGGACTTATTCCCGAATCTCTTGTTATTTTACCATTTCCATCCTTACAACTAAAAGGGTTGATCAAATATATTAAATGGGAAGATCCTGATAAACGAGGCGGAATTGGTCAATCTAATATAGTTTTATTATTTCAAGAAATGGATGATGTAATTTTCTATAAGTATTTGAAGGAAATTTCAAACCCTTTTGATGATATTGCTCAAAATATTGCTTTCTTAGAAAAATCGCTTGCAAGTGAAGATAAATTTGTTAATGAATTAATAAATCTTGAAAAAGCAATAACAGAACTTTTCGAAAAATTTAGAATTCAAGAACTAAAAGAGTCTAAAGTTGAGGCATTAACAGATCCACTCAGAGATCGAAGCCTAATTGATTATCAATTTAAGATAATAGTTGTAGGCGATCCTACAGTTGGAAAGACAAGCTTAATTTTAAGGTATACTAATAATGCCTTCAGAAGATCATATGTTTCAACATTAGGTGTTCATGTTTCAAATAAGATTTTTAAAACTGAAGATTCTACTATTATTCAACTTGTTTTGTGGGATGTAGGGGGTCAAGAAAGATTTAAACTTATGCGAAAACAGTTTTATCAAGGGTCTGACGCTGTATTTTTAGTTTTTGACTTAACCAACCCTGAATCTTTTAGCAATATCCCGGTCTGGTATTCAGACATTAAGAACCAAATTAATATGCTTGAAGAAGATATTGCCGGCTATATCATTGGAAATAAAAAAGATTTGGAGAAAGAAAAGAAAATAACCAATGAGAGTGCTCAAAAACTAGCCCAAAAGCTTAATTTAGAGTATCTTGAAACTTCTGCCTTATCGGGAGAAAATGTAGATTATGCGTTCACAACACTCGCTAAATTACTTTATGAATCGCGACAGTAATAAATTATGAATTCTTCGTGAAAGACTTGTTTCACGAAGATCTAGTATTTCTCTCTTTCAAATTAGGTCTTCTACAAACTTTAAATAATTTTCTTCTTTAATATACTAATAAGGTCGAATCTATCATGAAAAATATTTTATTATAAATCTAATTCGTAAATGAGATGAATAGATAATGGATGAGAACCAAAAATTCAAGAATATAATCAATAGAGGTATGGAAGAATACTTTAAGCGCAATCCAAGAATTGCTGTCTGGTTTGGTAAAGAAGAATATGAAAAAGAAATAGAATCAGGAACGAAGAAACATATAGTGGAGAATCTTCAGTGGTTTAGTAAATGGATTGATGAGCTTAAGCAATTAAATGTTGAAAAATTAAATTTCGAAAACCAAATATCACTAGAAGCAATGGAATACTATCACAATATCAAACTGTTTATGTATGAGGCATATCCATTATGGAAAAAAGAACCTAATGGATTAGCATATTTTCAAGAGATTATCTTCCTATTATTTCAACGAAAGGGACCAATTACAAGTGTAGCAGAAGCTATCATCGCACACTTAACAAATTTGCCCAATTA
Organism: Promethearchaeia archaeon; assembly: GCA_029856085.1. Classification (GTDB taxonomy): domain Archaea; phylum Asgardarchaeota; class Lokiarchaeia; order Sigyniarchaeales; family SOKP01; genus Loki-b32. Next base: position 6,545 of record JAHQWI010000042.1, read on the forward strand.
TTTAGAGGAATTTCAATCTCGTTTTGACAAGGCTCCGATTCCAATAGTATGGAGAGATTTAGCTTTAGAACAAATTCAAACAACACCTATATTTTTCCAAACTCTTACCGAAGCCTTTAGGGAAAGCTCAGAAGTTTCTGAATCTCTAAATAATAAGATTCAAAATGCTTTTAAAGAAGCTGAATTGGATATTCAGACCCATGTTGAATGGATAAAAAGTATACCTATAGATGAGAATGAATTTGCTTGGGCTTTAGGACCGGAAAAATTAGATAAATTGTTTAACTTACGAAAACTTCCTTGGGATCGAGAAACAATACTAAAAAAAGGGAAGGAGGTATTTAATTCATTATTTAAAAGAATAAAACAATTAGCTAAGGAGATCGATCCTACTAAATCACTTACCGAATTAATTGTAGACGTTCTTAAAAAGGATAAGATCCCTACATTTAAAGAAGTTCTTGAGCACGCACGCAGTGAAGCAAACCGAGCTAAGAAGTTTATAAAATCCCATGACCTCGCCAGTTTTCCTCAAGAGAACTTGGTTATTGTTGAGACTCCAGCTCACCTTATCCATACCATCCCAAGTGCAGCCTACTGTGATGCTCCTTATTTTCATAGAGATCAACCCGGAATTTATATGGTTAGTCCTGCACAAAATGAAGAGGATTTTATGGGACGTACTTATACAATGATATCAAATGCAATGGTTCATGAAGCTTATCCCGGACATCATTTAGATATTGTTTGTAATAATGAGCATGCTCCTCTCCCACGACTACTTGGTTTTGCCTTGGAAACTATAGAAGGTTGGGCTCATTATTGTGAGGAAATGATGCTTCGACAAGGATTTTATAAACATCCTAAAAACGCTGAAAGATTTATTATAGGAGATCAATTATTCCGAGCGATAAGAGTCATACTAGACATCCAAATGCACTGTAGGCAACGTACAATAGAAGATGCAATTAAGATGTTAATGAATATTTTAGCAATGGATGAGAGTCATGCTAAAGCAGAACTATTGCGGTATACATCCAATCCGGGTTATAATATCTCTTACCTTATTGGAAAACTCCTCATTGAAGATTTAAAACGGGAAATGGAAGAAAAAATGGACAACAAATTCAGTTTAAAATTCTTTCATGATACAATTCTTAGAAGTGGAGACTTACCTTATTATTTGTTAAAAGAATATTTTGAAGAAAATATGAAGAATTTTTAATTGTGTATTAGTTATAACCAATTACCTCTAAAATCTATTCTTTTTCAACTTTAGGAATATTATCATCAATTTTATGAAAAATACATAAAGTGTGATTAGACTAATAAGGATAAATAGGATTCTATATTCTTTTATTTATATTCTTTAAGATGAACTCAATTAACTCTGAAAAAACTATTTTAGCATATTACCACCTTAACTATGTCTGAAGAGATTATCAAAGCAATCGTATATACTTCGCTTGACGAGTCCATTGGTCCTAACCCTCTTTTATGGATTCCACTTGATTTGCCAGAAAAGATACGAATGGGAGTAAGTATTAAAAGTATTACAATGCTGACTACCGACCAAGGAATTGTTCCTAATTCATTAGTAATTATGCCCTTCCCTGCATTCAAATTAAAAGGAATTATTAAATATATTGAGAGAGAAGATAATTCTCGACGAGGGGGTATTGCATTGTCATCAATTGCTCTATTGTTTAATGAGGCTGATGATCTCATTTTTTATAAGTATATGGATTATCTTGAACCCGTTTTTTCTGAAAGCTCTAAGAAACTTATTGATTTAGAAAATGGGGAAGCAAAGAGTGATGAGATCTTTGTTGAAATAGATAATTTCCGTCTAAAATTAGCAGAAATTTTAGATGATTTATACCAAAAAGAAAAATCAACCTCCGAATTGGAAGCTTTTCCCGAAGAAAAAATTAAAGAGGAATTACAAGAGTCTAATTTCAAAATAGTTGTGTGCGGCGATCCTGGAGTAGGAAAAACTAGTACCATTTTGCGACTTACTGATAATGCTTTTATGCGTACCTATGTCCCTACCCTTGGTGTAAGCATTTCTGAGAGACTTATGGCATTAGGAGATAAACATGTTAATCTAATTTTATGGGATATCGCAGGGCAGTCTAAATTCGAATTAATGAGAAGACATTTTTATAAAGGAACTGATGCGGTGATTCTAATATTTGATCTTACTAATCGTACATCATTTGAAAGTGTTTCCAATTGGTTTAATGATATAAAAAAATATGAAAAAGATTTAACTGGGCTAATTTTTGGAAATAAAGAAGATCTATTAGATAAACGAAAAATCCCCGCTCAAGAAGCCTTAAAGATTGCTGAAACTCTAAACCTTGAGTATGTTGAAACATCAGCATTAACAGGTAAAAATATAGAACAGAGTTTTTATAAAGTAGCAGAAACTTTATTTAAATCAAAATAATAGTCAATATTTGATGAAAAATGGATTTAGAAGAAAGTGTATATAAGAGGAGAACAATAAGAAGATTCAAACAAGAGCCTATATCCTTAGAAACGTTAAAAAAACTAGTAGAATAT
>JAHQWI010000043.1 GCA_029856085.1 Promethearchaeia archaeon
TACGAAACAATCTTTACTGTTAACCATTTAGGCCATTTTCTATTAACTTCATTGCTTATAGGTCTTCTTACAGAATCTGCACCATCAAGAATTATTAATGTCTCATCTGGAGCACATAGATATGCTAAGTTTGATCTTAATGATATTCCTATGGAGAAGAATTATCGAAGCTTCCGAGCTTATTCTAATTCAAAGTTAGCAAATATTCTGTTTACCTATGAACTTTCACGAAGGCTTGAAGGGACAGGAGTTACAGTCAATACACTTCACCCCGGTTTTGTTAAAACAAATTTCGGAAAGAATCAATACAATAAATTACCAAAATCTTTGATGAAATTGATAACTTCATTCGCAATAAATGCAGAGAAAGGTGCAAAAACTTCAATTTACTTAGCAAGTTCACCTGATGTAAAAGATATTAGTGGTAAATATTTTGTAAAGTCTAAACCAGTATAATCATCAAAAGAATCTTATAGTCTTAAACTGCAAGAACAATTATGGAAATTGAGTCAAGATTATATAGTAAGTATTAGATTAATAATACCTGAGTTAAAGATTTAGAGAAAATAATATCTCAAAAATTTAATTTTAAACTTTAGTTCTTGGAAAATTGCTTTTAAAAAATCTAAAGTCTTAATAATTTCAAAAAAGTGAATAAATTATTTTTTTTTTCATAATGGTGTCTCTGATTTAACCTTTTAACTCTTTCATGATTTTTAATAGCTCATCCCCTTTATAACTCTCAAATTGTCCTTCAGTCCTCCATAAAATTTCACCATTTTTCCGTATTAAAAATAAATATATTGTATCTTCAGATTGGATGTTCAAGTGTTTTTTAAATAAACGTTTATTAATATATACTGTAATTGTTCGCTCACGTACATCTTTATCAGGAATTCCTGCTCTCATTCCTCCGTCAATCATAAATCTCATTACTTTATATGCCAAGTTTAGAGTCGGCATTTCATAATATCTAAAATTGTGATTCAAATTTTCTATATTATTCAAAAAGAGGCTCCATTGATCTACAAGAGTTTGATGCCAACGTTGAAATGGTACTATTAGCATATTAAGTTCACCCTCTAAATCATACGGAATATTGTACTGTTTTTTTTCTAAATTTTTACCTGAAATTTCTGGAAATTTCATATTCTCATCATTTATTCTTTATTATCTAATTAATCTTCTTCCAATAGGTTATTAAAAAGCTCTTATGATGTTTTATTCAATTGGAATAGATTTATTTAATCATATATAAAAAGAATTTCATAAATATCTATAAAATATAATAATAGTTTAAATACGAGATGTAAAATGCTAAAGATTTAGAATAAACAGATCTCTATTTATGGTCCATAATTGTGGTTTTACTGAATATAATGTAGATTAGAGGTGTATCCAGTACTACTAATTAATAACTCAATGATTATTTAATTAAAAAGGGAACTATCATATCTTTGGAGAATCTCCCATTTTCCTTCTTTTCTAATTGTGGCTACTTGATGGGCGTTCATAACTCCTAAAATCTCATTAATACTACATTTTTCAGCAGGATAAGTACATAAGACAATCATGCGATAGTTTCCTACAACATTATTTATTTCTTCTTCATAATCAGAAAAATCTTTCCAGTGCTTTTTTCCAACCCAAACAGTATTTCCTGTTACTCTGATACCATTAAAACCATGGGACATTGCATAATTATATTTTTGAACCCATCCATCGAGTACTCTTTGGAAGTTAAATTCTCCATCTTTAAGGTACCATTCTGTATAAGGAAAGATTTCTATTTGCCCTTTTTTCAAGAATTTATTAAAATTTTTTATTTCAGATTTTAATTTCTCTTTAGCTTCTTTCTCATTAAGATCTTCTGAAGTGACCCAGACACAAAACTGATTTTCTTCTAACCCCATTTTGATATAGGGTATTAGTATATCCATGAGATCTTTTTTTTTTTGGTAAAAATAACACATATGGGTCCCCCATGGAAATTTGTAATTTAAATTAATATTTAATTGTATCCCATCTATATCATTTATAGCTTGATAATATTTAAGTAAAGTTTCTTTTATTTCAATAAATTTAGCAGCACTTTCCTCGGAAGAATTATAAAGACCCTTATATAAATTCTTGATATTTTTTATTTCTTCTTTAAAATTTTTTAAAATCGATTGGAAAATTTTTGGGGATATTTGTTCATCGATAATTACCACAGAAATCATAAGATCTTCATGTTCCGTCCTCTCCATGCTACTTGGTACTCTAAATTTTAAATTAGCTGTTTTAAAAGTTTCATAGTCATAAATAAAGAAATCTTTTTCATGAAAATTTAGATGCTTAGGAATAGTTTTAAGGCTGTTAGAGACAAAATTTTCTGGGATTTTCAAAAATTCAATAGGTCCCTTAAAAATATTAAAATGACTGAGAATTAATACTCTCAAATTTGCTCTATCTTTTGGATAATTTCTTATATGATTTTAGAATTAGTTAATAAATTATTTTTTTAGTATTTAATAATTTTCTTTTATTCGACATAAAATTGGATTATTAACCATATGCTAGAACAAGGATAGCATTTGAAACCAATTCTTAAATCAAATTACTATTAATCGATATAAATTTAATGCATTTTTGTATATATTATTGTATATAATCCTACAGTTTTTACTTTTTCTCTAAATTATTTTTACATATTCCCATGATATTACGAAATAAAAAATGAAAAGAAACAAAGTTTCAGAAATTCATTGATCAAATTCGGTTATAATTCTTTAAGTAGTTTACGAGGATTGGTTGAGTTTAATCTTTTGATATGAGTAATCCAATTAATACACTTCATATGTTTTTATTTATTTAGTGCTTTAATATTGCTTCAATATTTTAAAATTACAATTAGAAATCCCAAACTCTTTTACATACTTTCCAACCATGTTTTGTGCTTCTTCAACTTCTTCTATTGTATCATAGAGTTTCTCAAAATCCTTAAAAGTTTCAAATAATAATTGCTCAGTGTACATATTTTCATTTTCTGTGGCATGATAAGTAAAGTATTTCTTTTCTGTATTCATAGGAAAAAAAAGTTCATAGCGTAAGGCACCATAAGATTCATAAAAGGATTTCAGCTTTTTTTCTGCAAAACTAATAAATCTTTCACGCTTCTGTTGAGGGACCTCACAGGACCATTGGACTAAAATCATTTTAATTTTTCACCTTTTAAGATTTAATAATTAATAATAATGAGCTATATTTAAATAGGTGATTAAAGGGAGTTTTAATAAGATAGCGTCAAATGTTGCTATTGAAAAGAAGGTTGATATGAACATCGCGATTGATATCAACCCTCTTGCGTATGAAAATGTGTATGATCTGGCTTTGCTAATATCTGGAGACGGTGATTTTGTCCTTTTTATTAAAAATATAAGAGAATTGGATAAAAGAGTGGAAATATGGATGTTTAGATTTTCGTTAGTGAACCAATGATTTTTCAATAAAAAAAAAGTTAATTCTTTGACAAAAGCAAGCTTAAATATCCATATAATTTTTAAGAATTAAATTTAAAATTTTCAGATAATTTCCCCAACTGGATGGTTACTTAATTTATATTAGATAAATTTACTCTAAATTCATTAAAAATTACGATTTATATTAAAAAAAATTCGGGAAAAATGCCTTTTATTGAGATAAAATACGAGGATCTTTGTTTCGATCGCAAAGTTCAGGAAATGTGTGTCACTCCTAGTTTTAAATGTCCCTCTTATGGGCATTCTTGGACGTGCCCCCCTGTGGCACCATACTTGGAAAAAGCCATCTACACCTATAATGAATTTTATTTAATCTACTCAAAGTTTGATTTAGAAACTTATATTAAAAAAGAAAAGGCTTCAACAAATCGTTCAGAATTCTATATTAAGAATATTTTCTTACTCACTAAAAGTTTCATATCAAATGATTTAGAAATTGAGTTTGACAAATTCTTAGCTCAATATAATAAACCCTATAAAAAAAGGCTCCTATTATATGATGGTACTTGCAAATATTGTCATACTCAAAATGTGGGTAATTGTACATATGATAGTGGCGAAGCTTGCCGCTTTCCCAAAGAGAAAAGATTTTCCATGGAGGCTGTAGGGATTGAAGTAATAAAAACAGTATTAGAACTCAAGCTTGATGGATATCCATCTAATAAATATTCTTATAGATTTGGCTTAGCATGCTTCAAATAACTTAAAAAGAAATAAAATTAAAAAAAAAATATATTTATTTAGTAATTACCGAGTTTCCTTACGGTTTCGGTCATTGCTTTTACATTTTCTACTTTCGCATCACCCATTCCATTAAATTCCGATGAAACAATGAAGCTTCCGTTGCCCTTTAAATTATTTATGAGCTCTTCTGTATATTGTCTAACTTTCTCTGGTGTGCCCCCGATAAGAAGTGAGGAGGGCATACCGCCAGCTAAGCAATATTTATCTCCCAAAACTTCTCTAGCTTTTACTAGATCTGTTTTATCAAACCACATTATTACTTTTCCCGCAGGAAGTTCCTTTAAGATTTCTAATAGATGATCGCTACGACCTTGGAAACTCATAAGTGGAGTGAATTCCGCTTCAATTAATCCGTTGACAATCTGTTTTATATATGGGAAATGGAATTCTTTAAACTTGTCAGGTGATAAGTATGTGTTATACCATATCGGACAAAATACTCTACGAGAACCTGTCACATCTAACGAAATTTTACCAGTCAGTTTCCCTACTGCTGTCAATACTGGAGCTAAAGCTTCGCACGCCTTTTTGACTTTCTCTGGCATTCTATAAAGATCTAATGATAATGTATCAAAATCTCTCAAGAATGCGCCTATTAAATCTAAAGGATTTGGGGTTAACGCATAATAATATGGGAGCCATGCTTCCTCTTTCATTTTTCCAACAAAATCCATTAAAAATCCCGGAAATTTAGCAACTTCTTGACCCATTTTTAAAAGCGCTCCTACAGCTGCTGGTGAACTTTTGTTTGCGAGGTTCTTATAGGCTCTCGGTACTACGGTCTCCATAAGAAAATCAAACGGTTTCTCTATTAAGAGATCATATTCATCAGCATTCATAACTGGTTTTTCTAATACCCATTGAGATTCAATGTTAGCTCCGACTTCTCTACCAGGATTTGAAGAGTACACATCCGCCAAAATGTCATGAGATGCCCCACCGCCTAAAACCGAATTGACAGCAACACCAATTGCTAAATCCGCATCATAACCAGCTAACGCTAATCCTAGAATGAGACTTTCAAATGAACGATGGAAACTGACTGCATCCCAGTCAAAATCTCGCAAGAATTTTACCCCTACTTCTATATATTTATTGTTATCATAGAACATATTTTCATAACTTACTCCCGCATATTTTGCCGGAAAGTAAGTAGTTGCTATCCCTATAGGCACTCTATCGGGTTCTTTTCCTGCTGCAACAGTTTCCATTCTCTCTACTTTTGCTTTATAAATTTCTTCACTATTTTCCATTTTACGCTTCACCCCCAACCCAATTTTTAATTATTTTAACTCCTTCGATTGCATCGTTGACCCAGGCATCTGCTCCTATGTGCTTACATACCTCATCATCCATTCTTTCTCCACCAGCTATGACCTTTACTCCCGCTCTTAAATTAGCATCATTTATGGCATCTATAGTTTTTTTCATAGGCTCTATTGATAATGTTAGCAGCCCACTCATACCAACTACGTGAGGATTATGTTCCTTTATCGCATTTATAAATTTCTCTGGAGGAACATCTACACCCAAATCAACAACCTCAAATCCTTCAGCCCTTAAAAAATTAATCGCAATATCTTTGCCAATATTATGAATATCTCCCTGAACAGTCCCAATAACTACTTTTCCTAAATTTTGAGTTGAAGAGCCTACTAATTTTGGCATCAATAACTCCATTGCTTCGTTGAAAATCTCACCTGCCATAATTAAGTCCGTCAAAAATATCGTATTACCAGACTCACCACCTATTTTCGCCATACCTTTCCTACATGCGTCTAATATTTGTAACGGATTCGTGTTTGCATCAAGCTTTTCCTTTACTAATCTTAAAACCTTTTCTTCTTCTAAATTTGCTATTGCTTCTGAAATTTCTTCCATTTTTATCAATCCTCAATAAAATTAAATATAAAATTTGTAACGTAATACATCGGTCAAATATGAGATTTAAATGTTTTTCTTATAATTAAAAATTAGGAAAGTTATCCTATTCTCCCACATTTAATATTTTATTTCTTAATAGGTCTCCACTGCATGTACGAATGCTTTAACGTTTTCTATCGGAGTATCTGAAGTGATTTCGCATCCCGGTGCGATCATGAAGCTTGGGTCACCACCACTGCTTCTTATAGCCGCATGAACTGCAGTTTCAATTTGTTGCGGAGTCCCACTTGGAAGCAGCCTAATATGATCGATATTACCTGCTATCCCTAGCTTATGATCGAATAATTCCTGAGTTTCAGCAATATTAATATATGGACCAATATTGATTGTACTCAGCCCTTTAAGCTTCTTAAGATAATCAGCGGAAACTCTTAAGTGAGGTGTGATTTTCCCACACATGTGTAGGATGTTATATTTATAAACCTTTAGGATGCTTGACATGTAATTGATGCTAAATTCTTTAACATATTTAGGTGCTATCATCTGGTTGTCGTGTTCACAAATTACTAAGATGCTCGCACCAGCTTCCTTCATCATTTTAATGTATGCTTTAATCACTGACACAGATTTACTAACTAATTGATGTATGAATTCTGGATTAGATACTATCCGTTTTATCACTGCTTTATACGGCATCAACTGCAGACCAAAGGTTAATGGACCTGTCATGAAAGCTGCTACGGGAACATCGGCTTTCTCAGCCAAAATTCGCGTTCCTTCAATCATAACTCTCGAACTTTTGGTTGCCATAAAATCAGGTACTTCTAACTTCTCAACATCTTCTTCTCTTTCAACCAAGTAATTTGTAATCCAAGGATTTTTATCGGGAGGATAAGCTACTTGTGCACCACAGGCTTCCGCCACTGGCCAACTCGGTTCAACCTGAATAGTTGCTATGTCGTAACCATATAAGTCTAAAGCTTTTAAATGAGCCTCAGCTGCCTTTGCTGCATCTTCATACATGATATTATACGTCAAGCCATGGATAATCCCTGCATGATCACCAATCTGTGGAAATACTGGAGGTCTGTCTACAGATTGTTTTTCTAATGCAGCGAACACACGGTCAAATGAATCCATCGTAATTCTAATCCTACTGTTTAAATTAGTTTGGGAATCTCATGGTTCTATTTAAATATTATTAGTTTGGATAGCTTTTAATCTTTTATTACTTAAAAGGGGCTTTTTTTATTTTCAGTAGTATTTACTAACACTAGGAAGATTTTATAGATGAATTGAAAACTTATTAACTTCACAAATAGAATATTCCAAATGGATATCCACCGAATTTAGTGCTGATGAAAGAATCGGTAGTATTTTAAAGTTAGAAGCAATAGTCTATTCAAACTATATAGAGAAGCAAGCTCAAGGCATAATTTTTTTTCACATTTCGATAAAAACCTGTAGACTTACTTGTATACTTATGAGAGTAGAGATATTTATATGAAAATTAATGTAAATATATGTATACTTTTTTTAGTATAACTATTTTTCAATATGATTTAAAGAGAATGCCGAATTCGGGATTTTATAATTCAATTCTACTAGGTATAGATAGTATGAATACATCTTTTTTATAATATTTTCCCCGGGAAATCAAATTGAGTAGTATAAATATTTATATATGTCTATCAAAATTAGATTTAGTTAAAATTATTGAAGGAAAGCCGTAAAGGCACTATTTTCTTCGGAATTTGATATGGAAAAATTACTTCAATTATATAAATACCAAGTATAAATAGTAGGAATATTTATAACTAAATTTTATTATTCTGTTGTTTTATTTTTAATGAAAATTTAAATATGAGATTTTGAATTGATTATTATGAGTATTTAACAAAAAAGACAAAGAGATAAATCATAAATTTTCTCGTTATATCGAGTATAATGATGTAATTGGCTTAATAAAAATTCATTTAACACAAGTAATTGATAATTTAATATATGTTTTAAAAAAAATTTAGAAATCCAAAAAATGAGGAAAAGAGGAAAAAAAATATGCCAGTTGTCCATGTAAATATGTGGAAAGGAATTTCAGAGGAAAAAGTAAAAGAAATAATTTCGGGAATAACTAAAGTGTTTATTGATATGGGTATCCCTGCTCGAGCAGTAGAAGTCATTGTTCATGAAATTCCTAAAAGTCATTGGGGAATAGAAGGCAAGCCCGCTACAGAATCTCGCCCTGATGCGCAACCACCTTTATAATATTATGAACAAGCAAGAAGAGAGTAATGACTTGGAATTTTCTAAAACAGCTAGAACTGCCGAAGGATTATTCCCTCTTGAGAAGGAGTATGCTCGCACCATTAATGCATTGAACCGAACTGGAATTTTAACCCTTCTTCCACGATCGGAAAATTTAGGGGTAATTGGAATTGACGGAAAAGAGTATCCTGTACCAACTCAAAAACAGCTGCAAGAAGTATTTACACATAATAAGGAATTGGTTGAGAGGAAAATACAACAAGGATTTACTCAGCTTCAGTTAACGCCGATCGCAATACCTATTTCACAACTTATTGAACGAGTAAAAACTGTCATTCTTAAACATGCCGTAGCGAGAAAAATTATCCGGACAAAACAAAATTCTACTGACGCTGATATACCAGTTCGTGTAAATACTGGTGAACCGATCTGGATATGGGATAGGGTGCGTCAAGCAGTGGATACTCCTAATCTTGTTTATTTCCCTCAAGCCTATACCGATCGTAACCATCAAGGATTGACTAAAGAAGATGTAATGCATGAAACCCGCTTATGTGCTGTGCCCGGCTGGAGTGTGGGACTAATTGAGCCAATACTTATTATGCCTCAACAAGGACAGGGTAAAGTCATAGGAGGAAGAAAACAACTAGAGGAATATTCTACTCCTCATGATTATTTAAGAACCTTAACTA
>JAHQWI010000044.1 GCA_029856085.1 Promethearchaeia archaeon
ATATACTACAACAGATTCTTTCACCACATTTGGAGGTAATCCCCTATCGTGTGCAGCAGCGGTGGCTGTCATTGAAATCATCCAAGAAGAACAATATCTCAAAAAAGCTATTAAACTCGGGGAGGATTTTAAGCGACAACTCCAAACACTTAAAGCGCATCATAAAATAATCGGCGATGTACGCGGACAAGGGATGATGCAAGGGATAGAACTCGTCCGTGATCAAGTTTCAAAGGAACCTGCCACTCAAGAAATGTTAAAAGTAATGGAGATATGCCGTCAAAATGGACTTTTCATAGGTAAAGGTGGTATTGATGGTAATGTTATAAGGATACAACCTCCACTTGAATTAACTCATGAGCAAGTGGAAAAAGCATGTCAAATTCTTGATATTGCTTTTACTGAGGTTGAGAATACAATGAAGAAGGGAACATAAAATACCGGAACTTAACTACAGCTATTAGTATTTAAAATAAAAAAAATAATAAATAAGTTTAAACCGGCTCAAAGCCCAAATCTACTCTTGTTTCTCCTCTAATTTCAGTTTCAATAAATGTTGCTTTAACTTGCATTCCTATATTGATGGTATCAGGTTTACTTTCATCAACACCAATTAATTGGCCACTGATCATCGGTCCCTCATCTAATTTTATAACTGAAAAGCAATATGGTTTAGTTCTACCATAACCCTTTTCAACAAAAAAAGGGGTTCCTACGGTAATACTCGTGAATGCTGCAATTTTTCCTTTTCCTGACATTTCAACCCATTCCATATTTACACTGTTACATTTAGTACATAGTTTTCTAACAGGTACATAGGATGCACCACAATCTTTGCACTTTGAGCTCATTAGTTTCTTCTCAGATAAATAATCTATATAACTTTTAATAGTAAATTCTCTTTCACTCTCTGACATTTATTTTCACCTTTATTTTTCAAAAATAGTTACCACACATGTTGCTCCTGAACCACCTAAATTATGAGCCAACATACGTTCCACATCAAACTTCACTTGGCGATTTCTCTCAGCAATACCTCTCATTTGCTTAAAGACTTCTACGCAAAATGCTGCACCAGTAGCACCTACAGGATGACCTTTGCTCTTTAATCCTCCACTTGTATTAATTGGTAATGAGCCATCTCGCTTTGTTTCTCCATTTTTAATTGCTTCAACAGCCTTACCCTTTTCATAAAAACCTAAATCTTCCAAAGCAACTACTTCTGCAATAGTGAAACAGTCGTGAACTTCTGCTACTTGAATATCTTTAGGTTTAAATCCCGACATTTCATAAGCTTGTCGTGCTGCCTCTTTTGATGCAATAAAACTAGTTAAATCTTCTCGATCATGCAAAGCTAATGCTGCACTTCCTTGACCAGTACCAGCAATCCAAATTGGGGTATCAGTATAATTTTTAACGACATCTTCAGCAGCTAAAAATACACACGCTGCTCCGTCGGTTATCAGACTGCAATCGAATAAACGTAGGGGAGAAGCGATGATTGGATTTGAACTACTTTTAAGATAATCAAACTCATCTTTCCAATCTGGAACTTCTCCTCCGGATTTTTCTATCTTGGCGATTTTACTTGCCATAAAGTCAGAAATTGACCTTTGCATTTGAGCGTAAGGATTCTCTTTTCCATTTTCATGGTTTTTTATCGCAACTCTCATCAAATCTTCTACAGTAGTACCATATTTATTAAAATGTGCCGATGCCAAAGTTGCATATAGTCCTGGAAACGTCGCACCAGCGGGATATTCAAATAGACTATCTGATGCTGTTGCTAATACATCTGTAACTCCTGTTGTAGGTAGTTCTGTCATGCATTCAACCCCAGATACAGCAATAACATCATGTACTCCTGAAGCTATGGCTAAGATTGCTTGACGTAAGGCAATTCCACTACTGGCACAAGCACCCTCAAAACGACCTGCTGGTTTTGGGGTTAAGCCTACTAAATTTGCCATTTGTGGTCCCAAATGTCCTTGATGATTAAATAGATCTGAAGAATAATTTCCTACATAACACGCATCAACATCTTTTGGCTCAATTCCGTTATCAACTCTGCTTACTGCGTCTAGCCATGCATCAACCCATAAATCAGGGATTCTTTTATGTGGAAAGTGAGCACCAAACGTACTCATTCCGGCTCCTATCATTGCTACTTTTCTAGCTAATTTACCCATTATTTCACCAATTTTTTTTTCTTTAATTTTAATATTTTTAAATTCAAAGAATTTAATTATCGCAAAATTAAATTTGTTATTATTTTTGGAATATAATTAGGCTTTAATAAGACTAAATTGTTATTACTTCTAATTTTCTTTCATGATACAACTTTTTAGTAACAAGTAGAAAAGTATAAAAAGTAGAAAATTCTAATTAATGATATGGCAAATGTAAAATTAAATAACAAAAGCCTGCTAGAAAAGCTACAAGCAGAAATCACTCTGAAGTTAGGTAAAAAAATGTCCCAACAGGATGTTCTAGATAAAAGTATTGAATTTACATATGAACGGCTTGATGAATTTATTTTAGAAAATACTGATCATCCGGTCCTAACTAAAGATTTAATTGAGAGAATTCGCAATAATCGATATGAGGGTCCTTTAGAACACCCAGAAAAATCAGATGATGAATTAATATATGGACTTTAAGCACATTATTAGAATGCCCTAAGATAATTTTTTTCCTTTGATAAATTATGACAATTATTATCGATTCTAATTTTCTTTATGCTCTAAAGGCAAAAAACGATAAATACAGTGACAGAGCATCAGAAATTCTATTAAGTTTAAATGAAAAAGAAATCTTCTTAACAAATTACTTAGTACTGAATGAAACTTTAACATTAGCAATTACAAGATCTAAGGCAAATAAATCATTTATAGATAAAGTTCAAGAATTAATCTGGGGGCAAGAAAATTTTTTTCGGATTATCCAATTGACTCCCCATGATTATAAGGAAGTTTTTGAAGTATTACAGAAATATACAACTCCTAAAAAATTATTAAGTTTTGTGGATGCTTCCTTAATATTTTTAAATAAAAAAGTCAATGCTAGGGCCATTTTATCGTTTGATAGTCATTTCGATGGTATTATTTCACGTCTATGTTAATGATCTTAAAAAAAGTTTCTGGCTTTCCCTTTATCAACTTAATTATTGCTCCCTCTTCTGCTGTTGCAGATAATTGAATTTGTTATTGTTTTATGAAAAAATGTTATCTTAATCATGAAAATATTTAGATAAATACCAAATTTCAAAAAAGATTCCTATGAATGAGATAAATAACGGTGCTACATAATGTACATTTTGAACTAGAAATCCACCAATATATCCAGTTGGGATGAAACCTATACCTCTTATCATTCCAACAACACCATATGATTCTGCTTTTCTGGTTTCATCCAAATCGGTTAATGCCATCTGTTCAGATGGAATAAATGTACATACACTCATGGCAAAGGGAATATGACTGATAATTAAGGCTGGTAATAGGAATGCTATAAATCCACTTGCCCAAATAAAGTAAGCTATGATATTAATTGTAAAGAATGATAAACCAAAGAATTGGCTTAAAATGAGGGATTTTTTTTTCCCTATTTTATCTGCTAAATGACCTCCAGGAATTTGAAAAAGCATGTTAGAAGTACTAAAGACAATTGTTATCAGGGCAAGTTCTTCACGAGTAATAAGATAAAAATCTTTTAATCCCCCACTATAGATTGAAAGACCAATATTATAGATAAACAAGTCTAAAGTCAGAAATATCAATAGAGCTTTACTTTTAGGATTTGTCATTATTTTTTTCCATACACTAAGTTCTGTATCGATAGATTTGAGAGATATTGATCTTGGATTTTTATCAAACTTAAATTTCTCAGATATAAAAACTAAATTAATGGTACCCTCGCCAATTATAATCCCTAGGAATATCAAAAAGAAAACGCGTGAATCAAAAGCACCCCCAAGTAGAACAAAAGTAGATCCAAATATAGTTCCACCAAAAAAAGAAAATAGTATTAATCCATACATCAAACCTTTTGATTTGTTACTATTTTCGGATATGAAAATCAAACTACTAAGATTATTGATTACTACACCGAGAAAATATAATACAATTCCTAAAATTAGGAGAATTATAGCAGTAGAACTCGAGAAAATGAGAGATATTAAGCCTAAAAGATAAAATGGGATACTACTTAACATCATCTTCTTCCTACCAAATCTATCTGATAATTTTCCAATTAAAGGCATTGGAAGAAATTGTACAATCCCTCCAATAGTAACTAAAATACCCATGATAAGCACAGAGCCAGTAACGTCTAAAATAAATGGTTGGTATACTACATTAAACATACCAGCACCCATTCCATGAATTAAATTGATAAAGAATAGCGCCCGCAAATTTTTACGTTTTATTTTGTCAATTTCCACTGAGTTTGCGTATTTAATCATAGTCTAAGATTCTTTTATTAAATTTTATTAACTTTAAACTAAACAATCATAATTTGCTTGTTAATGAGAAACATTACAAATCATATGAGTTTTTTGATTATTGGCTTCTCTTCTATATTTTTATCAATTTTATGATGTTTAATCTTGAAAATATTTTGATAAGAACCATAACAAAAAGCTGATCCCTATTATCGTGAAGATAAAAGGGGCGATATAATGCACGCTTTGTATTAAGAATCCTGCAATCACACCCGTAGGTATTACACCAATTCCTCTAATAAGTGCTACTATCCCATAGGATTCTGCTCTCCTGGTTTCGTCTAAATTTGTTAAGGTTATACCTTCTGAGGGTATAAATGTGGTAGCAACCGCAGCATTAATAATTTGTCCTATAATTAATAACGGAAGTAATGAACTTTTAAAACCACTTGACCATAGAAAAAAAGCTATAACAAGTAAGGAAAAAAATGCTAAACCAAATGATTCACATAATATTAAGGTTTTTTTTTTCCGATTTTATCAGTGAGATGACCTGCGGGAATTTGGAACAACACCAAACTAATGTTACTGCAAAGAGCTAAGAGTGCTATATCTTGCTGGGTGATGTGGTATTGATCAATCAGACCCGCAGTATAAATAGATAAAGAAATACTATAAAAGAAAGCATCTAAAGTGAAAAAAATTACAATTGCTCTTAGTTTGGGTGTAGTAAGTATTTTCCGCCAAATTCCCTTTTCGGTTTTAGAAGATTTATCTGGATTTATGTGAAGACTAGATTTTCGTGGAATAGGATCAGAAATAAAAATTATAAAGATAACATAAGTTACTACCAAAAATAATATAAAAAGTAAAAAATAAAATTGAACATTAAACCTCGAGTCAACCAGAACAAAATAACTTCCTGCAATACTTGCCCCAAATTGGACAAAAGCTAAAAGTCCATAATTGAATCCTTTTTTTATTTCAGTACTATTTTCCGATATAAATACTAGGTAAACTGAAAGAGCGATTGCTAATCCAAAGTAGAAACACAAGACCCCAGCTATAAGAATAATTAGATTATTCGCGACAATGAGAAAAAACAATCCAAGAATCATAAAAGGAGTATCAAAATACCACATTAGCTTTCTCCCGTATCGATCTGATAACCTCCCTAACCATGGCATCGGTAAAAATTGTATTATATTCCCCACTGTAGTTATAACTCCTGTCATAAAAATGGAACCTGTGAATTCATATATAAAAGGTATATAAACGATAAAGAACATACTTTGCCCGAATCCGTAGAAGAATAAATTGAATAACATCGCATAGAAATTCCTGCGTCGTAGTTTTTCAATGTCTCCTGAATCTCTATGGTTTTTCATGGTCTTCTCAACTCACTTCGCACATTTTCATTTCTAACTATAATCTAACTACTTGTTGTCTTTGTTAGAACGCTTTAAGTTCTTCTAAATCTTTATTAAAAACTTCACATCTGGGGATATTTTATAATGTTTTATTTTTGATGAAACTTGATCTTATATTTGACTTAGTCAAAATTGATCTAATAGAGCCTACCTACTCTGGCTATTTTCACTGAACTTGTTACTTCTCTGATTCTCAAAAATTAGTTTATAGCAAATTATCATATATTTTTGAAGTAAGTCAATGTAAAAGATGATAAGGTAAGTTCACAGCAATAATCTTTAATTATAACAGCTAAAATTAGTACTTAGAAAAAAAGTTTAATTCAAAAATGATAATCGCTATAAACTTATTCCATTTTTAATCACTGTACTTATTAGTATTTCTTAAATATTTAAATATTTGGGTTCGATGTGGATTGATTTATGAGGAAAAGTAAGTATTAAAGAAAAATGCTATTCAAGTATTAAAAGGATTAACTCTCTAAGTATTCCATACAATTTAAATCTTCTAAAGTGAGAAATGCTATTTCTAATGAATCCCACCAAAGTATATCATCGTGAATCCACTCAAAATTTTTTTAATTTATTCATATTCATTATAGGATTTCCTGTTAAATCCATTTTGCACATTTTAAGAATTTTCTCACAAATAAAGGTCAAATTATTATTAGATAACCCAATATGACCTAAAAGCTTTTTAAGGTTGCAACAAATTTCTGGTAAGTTAGTGAGATTATTATTTTCTATAAGGTAAGTTTAATGTCATTTAAGAACTTATCCATAAAATAAATTTAACATAAATAAATAACCAATTGATAAAATTATATGAATTACAGCAAATATCGCGCCTGTTATTAGCAATCTCTTGAAGTCTAAATTAACCACAGCATGATTTTGAGCAATTTTCAATGTCATCATATCACAAGCAGCTCCTTGAGGAATCAAATTTCCACCAATATTTACACCTATTATTAAGGCATAGAACAATGGTATTGAGGGAAAACTAAAATCTGTGATTAATAAATTAACTATTGGGATAAAAATTAAAGCAGTAGGAGTATTTGCTACAAGACCAGAAACAAAACTAACAAGTACTAAAATTATTAGACTCACGGTGAAAGGATTTAGTATTTGAAATGGTATGCCTTTGAAAAGGTTTTCAAAACCTGCTTCTAAAAGACAACCAATAACAACATATAATGATATAAAAAAGAAAATAATTTCCCATTCAATATCTTTCAGATATTCACTCATTCTTTTTTTAGTAAATTTTCTATTAATTAAAACTAGTATAAATGCTGAAAATGCGGCTGTTAAATAAAGTAAAGGTAAAATCGCGAATAAAACAATTGTTATGATTATCGCAATGCTGTTAAAATAAAACATTTTTTTATTTGAAATCATCACTTTTGCGTTGATCAAATCTAAAACATATGTCTTCTGAACATCTTCGATTTGAGGTTCTTTATTTAAAAGAAATCTATCCATTAAAAAAATTGTAACAAATAAAAGAGAAAAGGAAAAAATCCAATAATATGTTATGAAATATAGGGTATCTAAATGAAATTCAGTAGAGATTATAATGTTTTCACCACTGGAAAATGGCGTTATAATCGATCCTATATTAATACAAATGGTCATCCCTAGTAAATAGGTTCCTGCTTTAGTTTTTAGAAACCGACATAATCGTATAACAACTGGCGCCAATATTAATACTACTACAAGATCACTAATTATTGCTGCTAAAAGAGTCGTTATAATGCACAATAGATAAAAAAATGTTTTTCTATTGCCATTTGATATTTTAAAAAGTTTTACCGCTATAAATTCTAGAATATTTGAATCTTGAGCAATTTTAGTAATAATACTCATGCTTAAAATTACTATAATAGCTTCAAATTCAATATAGTTAACAAAATCAGTTATAGTCAAATTTTTAACTAAACCTGTTATTAGTCCTGAAACAAAACAGCAAAGCAATGATATAGCTACGAAATCTAATTTTTTTGACGAATAGCTGATTAAAATAAAGAAAAAAATTATAAAAATAATAATAAGGAGCCAGTAATCCTCAATCATAATTAATTCTTTATTATTTCATCATAAAATAATTTTCTTTCTAGTTAATTAAGAATTTAACCTTTACGGCTTAAATAAAAAGTGATAAAGCGGCTTGATCTCTATTTTTAATCATCATTATTTTATCTATAGCTTTTATAAAGTCATCATTTGAAATTGTTTCAGAATTTCTTCTTATTGCGTACATTCCTGCTTCTGTACAAATACCCTTAATATCAGAACCATTTGCATCTTTAGTAAGCTCTATTAAGGTTTTTAAATTAATCTCATTTTCAATATGTAAATTTCTCATATGAATTTTAAATATAGACTCTCTCGCTTTCTCATCAGGTAAAGGAAATTCAACCATTCTATCAAATCGACCAGGTCTTAACAATGCGGGATCTAAGATATCAAATCTATTCGTTGCCCCAATAAATTTTATATTGCCTCGCTGATCAAATCCATCTAACTCACTTAATAGCTGCATTAGTGTTCTATTAACTTCTCTATCTCCCGAGGTAGCATCTTCCATTCTTATAGCACCTATTGCATCTAACTCATCAATAAATAAAATAGTGGGGGCTTTTTCTCTTGCTAGTTTGAAGATTTCTCTCACAAATTGAGCGCCTTCACCGATGAATTTATGAACTAATTCAGTTCCTACTACTTTTATAAACGTGGTATTCGTTTCATGAGCAACAGCTTTCGCTAACAATGTTTTACCTGTTCCAGGAAAACCATAAAAAAGAATCCCTTTAGGGGGTTCTATCCCAATTTTTTCAAATAATTCAGGTTTCGTTAAAGGTAATTCTATTATCTCTCTTACTTCTTGAATTTGTTCATCTAATCCTCCAATATCATTATAAGAAAGATCAATTGGAGTATCTATTACCTCCATTCCTTTTATGAATGGATCGATTTCAGTAGGTAAAATTTCCATTACGGCATAATTTCTTTGGTTTAATGCAACACTTAAACCAGGAGATAATCTATCGTTTTGGAGTTTACTGCTAACTCTAACAACATAACTGGCATTAGGAAGTCAATTTACAATA
>JAHQWI010000045.1 GCA_029856085.1 Promethearchaeia archaeon
GTACACCCCATGGCAAACAACAGATTGGACCAACAGCATATTTACCTCCAGATGCTAAATGTGTAATGTTTTCTTTTACTTTTTCCTCAACATCTAAAGGTGTACCACTGAATAATTCCCGACTCACATCAATATTTGCTCCAACTATTGTTACATCCGGATGTCTTTCTTTAAATCCCACCCAATATTCAATATCTAGCGGGTGTGAGCCATTAATAGCGAATATATCAAGATTATCACACATTTCATCAAAATAAGGTGAAGTTCCACAGTTATGAAGCATTATTTTAGCTTTAGTCTCATTCTGCAATCTTTTAATAAACTGTCCCTCATACTTCATCGCATCCTCGAAACTCATCATATGTTTGTTAAAAGCATACCCCGTAAAGAATATTGTTGGACTAGGACCTACTCTTTCATTATAGAAATTGTATAAATCCATCTGAGATTGATATACCTTTTCACATAATTGTAGCAATAGATCTGGATTCTTTCTCATATCTCTATAAGCCTGTACACCCCTCAATTCTTGAACAACAGACCAAATACCAAGTGCACAGCTCTGTGGATATCTTGTTTTTTCTCTTATAAAATCTACAGCAGAAATGCAAGTATCCCATAGTGATATCTTACAATGATCCGGGATTTCTAATTTTTCAATATCCTCCTCAGTTTTACAGATGGCACCCTGTTTAGCCATAAACACCTTATAATCAGACCATTTTATTATGTCTTCTTTATTATTGGCTTCTGCGAAAGCTAAAGCTTCAGCAGGACCTGCGTAAGCAGTAGGTATGGCGAGAGAATCAGCTTTTAGAAACTCATAAGTCATAATAGCGGCATTTCCATAAATCTTAGGTGAAGATAAAAGTTCTCGAAAAGTTTTTCCTGATACACGGCAGATTATTTCTTCACATGCAATAGGAAAATATGGTACGCGATCAATTCTACGTGATCCCGCAATAGTTGCCCCTATTCTTCTTCTAGATGCTTCCCAATCATGTGGCAATTTAATTAGCCTCCATAAGATCTTTAATTAATTTTACACCTTTCCATCCATCTTTGGTCCAAGCATCAGCACCGATATATTTACAAGATTCTTCAGAGAGTATACCTCCACCCACTACTATTTTAGCCCTAATTCCCTTTCTTTTTAGCATAGTAACGGTTTCTATCATTTTAGAAATCGTCATGGTTAACAATCCACTTATTCCAATAATATCGGGATTCTCATTCATCGCTACTTCAACAAATTTCTCAGGGGGAACATCCACCCCTAAATCTATTACATCAAACCCTTGACCTTGCAATAGGGCGATAACAAGACTTTTACCTATATCATGAATGTCTCCCTCAGGCGTACCAATTACTATCTTACCAAGTGATTTATGTTTTTCCTCAATTAATTTCGGTTTAACAACATCCATACAATTAATCATAGCATCAGCAGCTAAAAGCATATCAGCGAGAAAATATTCCCCATTTTCATATCTCAAACCAACCTCTTCAGCGCCACTTATTATAGCTTCATTTAATATCTGGTTAGTTTCAATATTCCTTTTTAAGGCTGTATTAACTGCAGCTATTGCTTCTTCTGAAATGCCTTTAATAATTGCATTTTTTATCTTTTCAATAATTTCACTATCTTTCAAATTCCCTATTCACTCTATTGTATAATATTTAAGAATCAAGTCATTAAAATTAAGCAATATACTTATAAAAACCAATTTTCATAAAAATTTTATTAAAAAATGATATAGAATTATAAGCAATATAGAAAAAGGAAGTAACAACCTTGTTAAATATAAATTATGCTTTCTCGATCTTTAAATAATAGTTTTCTCCTTCAACTTTGAACTCTAATAATTTATCCTGATGTTTTTCTATGTATCTTTTAATATTCTGTCCTGCTTCTGCGTAGTCACCAGTAACTTCAAGAATCTCTCCACTTTTCATTTCTAATAGTTGCCTTTTGGTTTTTGCTACAGGCATTGGACATACGAGTCCAGAACAATCTAACTTTTGTGAATTTGTCATTATTTTCATCATCTCCATTTAACTAGATATGACATTATCAGCTTCTACACACATTTCAACAAAGCCATTCATAGTTGTTTTTTTTATTCCGTCTATTAATTCATCTTCAGACATACCTCGTGCTTTCATACAAACACCACAAGCTTTAACATTCGCTCCTTCAGAAATAATATCTTTCATCCACTTTCCGACATTATCATATGTGGTTGGATCTTGATTTTTTTTACCTACGAAAATACCGTCTTCTACTAGAAACATATTAACTTTATGGTCTTCTAATAAAGCAGTGTAGGCAAATCTTAACATCGTATAGGGACGCTCAGCAGTGTAAGGACCGTCACCTATTATAATTGTAAATGTTTTCACTTTTTCTGTCATTTTAACCTTTCCTCTTTTCTACTTTGAACTGTAACTAAGAAAAATCTCAAAGATTTATTAATTTTTTCGTAAAGGTTTATTAAAAAAATCGATAAACAAAAATAGATTTACTGCTTAATATAATAATAACATAAGATATTTCATAGGCGATCTAGAGCTTGAATATTGAATATTTAAGAAACTTTATTAAATTAATCCAATACAAAAGTTTCTCTAAATTGGCAAAAGAACTCGAGATTTCTCAAAGTACATTATCACACCAAATATCTCAGATAGAAAAGGAATTTGGTGAAGTAACACTAATTAATAGAACCACAAAAAAATTTGAGTTGACTAAAGCAGGGAGCCTTTTGCATAAACATGCTGAACAAATAATAGAATTATATGATGGTTGTAAACTAGAAATTTCGAAATTTCAAGACAAGATGATTGAGGATATTATTATTTCAGCCTCTACCATTCCAGGTTCTCATGTTTTACCGAAATATATTGCAGACTTTCGAAGCAATAATCAATATGCAAAATTTAAAATAGTAATAAATAATTCCAAGAAATCTCTGGAAAACTTGAAGAATGGGATGGTAAATTTCGCTGGTATTGGAAGTTTTATGGGTTATAATAAGGAAGATTTTGATTATTTTAAAATTGGAGAAGATGAATTAAAAATCATTTGTTCTCCTAGTCATGAGTTAGTAAAAGATGGTAATTTAGTAAGTTTGAGTGAACTTAAAAAAAATTCCTTTGTATCGAGAGAAAAGGGCTCGGGAACGAGAAATATACTTGAACAACAATTCCCAGATTATAAAGAATTGAAGGTTGAGCTTGAATTTAATGATAATGATTCAATCATATCAACTGTCAGTGAATCCAATTATCTTAGTATAATGAGTGAAATTATGGCTACTAAAGCAGAATCAGCTGGATTGGTTAAAATATTGAAGGTAAAAAATTATCCTTTTATAACTAAACGACCGCTTTACTTTGTTAAATTAAAGGGAAAGGAATTAGGCCGATTAAAAATGAAATTTTGGGATGGACTAAAATCTCAAGTTTAAATAATAGAAAAAATTAAAAGAAAAATTAAAGAACTCTTATTTTATCAGAACACCAGCTTGATCGAAATTAAGGAATGCACTTATCTTTTCTTTAAGAGGATATATTCCTTCTTTAAACAGTGTATATAGGAAAATCGTAAAAAATACGATTGAACCTAAACCGGGGGCGAATCTGCTTAAATAATCCATAAAAGAAGATGAAGAACCAACAGAAAGAAACATGTAGACTAATGAAATTCCCGCTATTAAAATAGATATAAAAGAGATTATAGCAGCAGTTTTTTTACTAAGATTCAAATGAATTGGACCTAGTTCAAGACGGAAATATTTTGGTTGTACGATTATTGATAAGATTGTATGGCTAATTATTTTCTCTTCAAACTCTATATATACATTTAAAAATCTTCTCTCACTTTCTTTCTTTTTCTTTTTCTCTTTTTTCGATTTTATTGGCATGATAGAAAAAATCATAACAGGGGGATTAACAGCATCTTTTTTCACTTCAACTTTCCCAAATATAGGATGAACTTCAAAACCCTCTCCCTCAATTTTAAGATCTAAGACTGGAGGTTCTTTTTTAGTAGTAACGATTTTAACTGTAGTTTTGTAAACAGTCTTCCCCTCTTCATCAACAATTTTCAATTCTTGATGCGAGAAATATACGTAAAATAAATAGCTCCTTTGTTCCATCATGACGGAATAATATTGAAGCCCCATATTAATCTCATAAACAGTCTCTTTAGGCTCTTCAGGAGCAATTATAGATGGTTCTGCTCTTGCGGGGGCACCGAATCTAGGGCCCCCAAGTGTATCAGCAGGAGGTGCTGTTGCTGCGGGTTTTGGTGAAGGTGGTGGTGCAGCTCCAGGAGGTGAAGGTGGAGGTGGAGCCATTGATCTAGCCTTCTTTTTAGCTTTTGGGGCTTCTTTTTCCCGTGCAAATTCTTGTTTACTTGAATCATCAAAATCTAACACTTCTTCTTCCTTGAACTTTGCCCCACCATATTCAGCATCTTCTGTAACCGTAGAAACTCTGGCGAAATCTTCATCAGGGAGTGCCTCTTCTTCAGCTTCCCAGAGTTCTTCCTCCATTTCCAAAACTTCATCTTTATCTCTTCTCCTAGATTTTCGTTCATCTGAAACTTTCTCTTTTTTTTTCTCGATTTTCTCTCTCTTAGATATTTTTAAGCGGTTTAATTTATCAGATTCAGAAATTATGCTACCTGTTACAAAGTCTACAAAATAGATGCTATTCCGATCTATATGTATTTCTCCCAAAGAAGCATAAAGGTCATCAAGAATTTTACTTATCCTCACAGATTTCTTATAAATGCCTACAAACATGAAATCTAATACTGCTATGGATAGTACATTAGTTTTCTTATTATATGAAACCTTATTGGTTGGAATTTCAATACTCGAAAGGTTTTTTACTAATTCCAATTTCTAACTTACCTCTTTTCTTACTTTCGTGAAATTTATATTAAGTTTCTTATATCTAACAATTTGCGCTTATTAAGTTTTTATATTGAAATTATTAATAATATAATTATCTGTCTATTTATATTAGTTAGTAGTCGATTTATACTAAAATCATTAAGGAATTAAATAAATGATTAAGAACTTAAATCCCTAAAATAAGATTTGATTTCTAAAATTTTATTTTTAATATCTTTAATTCTTTTTACATCTTTTTCATGACCAATAACAATCTCAATTGCTTCATTGATCTGTAATTCTTCTCTAATAGCTTTAGGATCTTGATATGTTTGAAGCTCTAAATCTCCTTCCCATGGTTTTAACTTTGGTATTGAATTAATATTTCTCAAATCCCAACTTATACTATTTTTAAAATCGTCTGTTAACGGTTTTAAATTAACACTATTCCATCTTTGAATTACCCAAGGGGCATATTCATGCAATTTATCAAAATCATATTCAAGATCATCCCGCCATTCAAATTGATGTTCCCAGTTTGCCACAGCAAAATAGTTATCATTTTCTGACTTCTGAAATGGGAAAAATTTCCATGATGCTCGATCTATATTTTCGTCTTTAAATGAATTTCCCTCACCATATTGAAAAAAGAAACCAAGATTCTCTTGAATCTTTTTTCCCTGCGGGTTTAGTTTCATGTAGACTTCAATTTGAGAAATATCAATTTTACTTTTTAACACTTGTTCTTGGTACAGTTTATATATTACATTTTTTGCTGCATTTGGATGACACTTGCCAGAAAATATTGGATAATATGTAAAACAATAAAATACATAATTATTTTCTGACTTTCCCCTATATATTTCAAGCCAACATTCTAATGGTTTGATATATACATTTGTTTTAAGGTAATTAATAATTAAGAGAACATCAATAATAGTTGCGATTACAATTATAATTACGAAAAATAGAAGGTTGAAGTAAACTGGAGCTAAAAAGTAAGATATGGCTATGTATATAAGTGCACCCCCTGCTATGAAGAAGAAAGCGATTAAAGAGTTATAAGCTTCATGTTCTTTATCCTTCTTTGGATAGAGGATTATAGGAGCCTTATCGACTAATATTTCATTACCATATTCATCGATAAATTGTTGAAAATCAATTTTACTCCAATCAGAATCAGACATATGTACTTCTAAAGTTATTTTGTTTATTTAAATTTGATGTTAAACAATAAAAAATTGTTATATGAAGAATGTGATATGTTTTGTGAATAATTCATTATTAAGATTATAACCATAGACTTACTTTGCTTTTTAAAATAAACATAAAAGCTAAAGATAATCATTAATTTTACAACTCTATATTACCAGTTTTCAAAGTTATAGAAATAATTACTATGACTTTCTTTTAAAGGAAAAACTTAGGAAATTTCAAATGACTACAGATACTACTAACTATTTGGATTTTTTATTTAATCCTCGCACCGTAGCTGTATATAAAGCGAGTGAAAAATTGGATTATTTTTTCATGGGTTTTAAGGAACAAAAGTTCAATACAGATAAATTATATTTGATTAATCCTGAAAAAGAAGAGGTAAATGGTTTAAAATGCTTTAAATCTCTTAAGGAAATCCCTGAAGAAGAAATTGACCTTCTTATTTTAGCGGTAGGAAGGGATAAGATTCTTGAGAGTTTAAAAATGGTGATTAAGCAAATAAAAATTAACACAATTCATATATTTACAGCAGGATTGGGAGAATCTGACAATGTTGGCAAGCAAATTGAAAAAGAAATTGTAGAAATCTTAAATGATGATAATAACCATATTCGAGCAATAGGTCCAAACTGCATGGGTGTTTATTCACCTAATGGACACTTAGCATATGAACCATTTCTTCCTACTGAACCGGGAAATATTGCATTTGTTTTTCAATCTGGGGATTTACATTCTCAAACGATTAGGATTGGAGCAAGTCGCTATAAGTTAAGTTATTCAAAAGGAGCTAGTGTTGGAAACTGTATAGATTTACAAATATCTGAATTTCTACAATATTATGATAATGATATCGATACGGATATCATTGGTGTATATTTCGAGGGCTTTTCGAAACACCATCCTAATGAAGGGAGAAAGTTCTTCCAAGTGTTAAAAAACATAAAAAAACCAGTGTTATTTATGAACGGAGGGAAAACTAAAAGATCACAAACAGCAATTTTAACACATACGGGATCAATTGGTTCAAATAAAAAGATTTGGAATGCAATAGTTAAACAGACTCCCATTGTTGAAGTACCGACTTCCATGGATGATATGATCGATTACCTTTACCTTTTTAACAGATATATTGATAGGTTTAAGAAATTAGGAACATCCTTAAAAGATATTCAATATCCAACTGGGAAAAACACTCTGTTAATCCTGTGGTCAGGAGGTTTTGGAATTATTCATACAAATATTTTAACAGAATTAGGGTTGAAGGTGCCTTATTTTGCAGGTGAAAATTTAGACAAATTGAGACAAATTTATCCGATTAAAATTGGAAGCTTAAATAATCCTTTAGATATGCCATGGATCTCATCTAGTCAAACATATTTTGAAGTTGCCAAGACCGCTATTTCTGCAAATATTGATTTAGTTATTATTGAAACTGATTCGTGGGGGGATGAATTCGAAGATGATCATCGTAGCGATTATTATAAAAACCTCTTGAGAATAAGGGATTATACAGAATCTCTGGGTAAAATATTTATGTTAATTCTCCCTCAATATCCAAGCAAATCTAATGAAAAATATAAGAATAAACTCCTAAAAGATAATTTTATTGTTTATCCATCCGTTCGAAGAGCCGCAAAATCATTTTTAGCCTTATATGAATATGGAAGAAAAGTTAAAGCCTTAAACAAAACGAAATTGTTTAAGATTTAATTAGAGAGTTTAAAAAATAATTAAATTTCTCTCCCTTGGTATTTTTAATTGAGATAGCTCATCATTGATATTTAATTAAAAAATCTAAAAGGAGAAATATTTGAATATTACCTTCGGTGAAACCTTCGGAAAGATTCAATATATATTAAGAGTCCTATTATCATTACACTCCACAACCAGAAAAAAGGATAACCGGGAATGATATTAGATGCACCTGGTCGGGTATAACGGGGGACTGATTTGATTGTAAAATTTAATGTCCCTCCAAGCATTTCTACATAAAGGCTAACGTGATAAGTTATTACATTATCAAGCTGAAAAACATAACCTGGAAATCCTAATTTTGGAATATAAGACATAGATATATTATAATCCGAATCTGAAGACTCAATATTGAGTTTATCACCATATGAAGCAAGAAACTCAATAATGTAAAATTTTGTTGATTGTTCAATTTCAAAAGTACAATTATGCAGCCGTAATCCATAGATGGGTATGTCAGCATTATCTATCATAATCTTGGTAAAATCACAATTTCTTAAATCCACAAAATAGAATCCTGCTTCACAGTTTTTAACATATATATTGTCTCCAATCACATCACGTCCTTGGATGAGTATCCCGAGATTTTGGTTTTCACAGATTATATTATTCAAATATGTCGTTTGGTTAAAACCCAATGAAAATAGTTGAATTCCGATACTACTGGATTCCGTGATATGAATATTAGAAAGTGTAAGATTATCGCATACTACGAAAATTAATTGTCCATATTAAGATGCATTAGTTTGAGTAAAAACTAAATTATCAACGCCCCAGAATATTCCTATTGGTTTTCCGTTAACAGTATTACTGCTGTCATATTCTGAAAAACTTACACCAAGAACAATCCCACAATTTATTAGTTCATTATTATGAATATCTTCTACAAATTGTACCAACATTCCCATTGAGCCGTCTTCAATTCGACAATCAATAACAAAACCTTCATTTGATCTGACCCAGATACCGATTCCACCGTAATCAAGATAGTCATATATACTTATCTCGGCTGTTATTGAAACCCTCTG
>JAHQWI010000046.1 GCA_029856085.1 Promethearchaeia archaeon
CAACAGGTCCAAGAATAGTTGGGACCTTAGCAAGGATCATAAAAGAGAAAAAGGCAAAATACGGTCTCGCTACCATGTGTTGCGGTGGCGGTCAAGGAACAGCAATGATAATTGAGAATGTAGATGTCTAATAAATTAAATTTTTTTTATTATTTTTTCTTAGAAAGGTTTTATATACAAAGGAAAAAAAGAATTATAATCTTCTTTTAGGTTTAGGACGAATGTAATAAATAGATGGATTTGTTCCTTCGTCTGGTTTTAGTTGAAACACATTATCTTTAGAGAGTATTTTTGTTACATTACTCTCAGGATCATATAAATCACCAAAATGTAATGCCTGTCCTTCACAACAAAGAACACAGAAGGGTTCAAGTCCTTTATCCACCCTATGAGCACATAGATTACATTTTTCAGCAAGGTGATTGTTCTCATCGAACACAATTATATTATATGGACATGCATCTAAACACGCTTTACAACCAGTACATAGATCTTGATCTAAAATTACAATTCCATCATTTCTTTTTTGAAGGGCATCTTCTGGACATGAATCAACACAAGGAGGATTTTCACAATGATTGCATAATCTAGGGAGAAAATTCAAGGTTAAGTCGGGAAATTTCCCTACTGGAGTATCTTTAACACTTGTTCCTTGAGTCTCAACTTTTATCCAGAAATCCTTTGAATTATTTTCTATTCTGCATGCTACGCTACATGCTTCGCATCCTATACACCTTTCTTGATCGACAATCATTCCTAACCGTTTACTCTTGCTCATTTTTTCTCCACCTCCACGGCAACATCGTTCATATGCATGTTCGGCTCGTAAACTTTATCTTGTACCGGATTAATAATATCGTGTGTGAGATGGTTTAAACTTCCCTCTTTAAATTGTTCTATCCACCAACCTTCAGTAATATCAAGTATGCCCGGTTGAACACTTTCAGAGATTCTAGCTTTTAGTGTTGTTCGAGCCCTATCATTAAAAACAGTCACAATATCATTATTTGATATATTTCTGGTTTCAGCATCAATCGGATTGATGTCAACTATGGGTTCAGGGTTCAAATCTAGCAAAGATTTCACATTTGCAAACATGGAATGCGTACGGAAGCGACTATGACCATTCACTAATGTTAAAGGATACTTATTTTCACCAGGAGTAATTGGTGCTTCAATGGGGGGCAAATAGACAGGAAGAGCTTCTCCATCTTCGTATAACTGTTCTGCATATAATTCAATTTTTCCAGAAGGAGTACCAAAACTAAGTGGAAAACTTGCTCCTTCTGGGAGTGTCGGTAGTTTTCTAGCTTGCGTTTTTAAAGTTTCTCTAGTTATACCCTCAAAGGAGCGGGACGCCATGATAAGATCTATTAACCCCTCTTCTCCTCCTTTGAAGTACTCTCCAAATCCAAGGTGTTCAGCAAGTTCAGCGACAATATTTGCATCTGACTTAGATTCATATAATGGCTCAATTACTTTCTGTTGAAGTTGTACATAAGGATAAGGCTGAGCTAAAAAATCTGAAAATTCTAAAAAACTACAAACCGGGAGGATTAAATCGGCATATCGAGCGGAGGGTGTCAAAAATAGTTCTGTTTGTACAATAAACTCTAATTTGGGGTAAAACTCTTCAATTATTTTATTAGCATTTGCACATTGGTTCAAAAAGTTAATGAAAGCAAACCAGAGAGCCTTTATTGGGTAGGGATTACTAGATATCACGGCCTCATAGAGATTGAGGATACCGATTCTATGAAAACTGGGTTTACCTGGAATTGCTTTAAGGAAAGGACTCCAATTTAGAATTCCAGGTACATGCCCTGAATTTACTGATGTAGTGACATTCCCGGTAATCGCGGCTACAGATATTAGACCCCTTAAGGAAATATCTCCATGATAAGTTCTCGTAAAACCCATATGAGTTAAAAATCTAACTGTTTCAGCTGTAGCTATCCTCTTACCTAACTTAACAATAAGATCTTTATTAACCCCTGTAATTTCTGCGGTTTTTTCTGGGGTATATTCAGAGGCTAGATCCATCAATACCTGAATTACTGGTTTACATTCAATTCCATTTATCATATAAGTTCCAGTAAGACTTGCCTCTTTTACACTTGTGCGAGATAGTGCTTTATGAAAATTAGACGATTCGTGCCATACCATATAAGCTTCTGGCTTTTTTGCATCCACATCTTTCCCTCGTAGCATTTTTCCTGAATCGATTCTCACTAAATAGGCTCCATTCGTATGTTCTAATATGAACTCTTTATCATGTAAGTTATTTTGGAATATCACATTCATGATCCCTAAAGCTAAAGCACTATCGGTACCCGGTTTTAATCCAATATACTCATCTGCTTTTGATGCTGTAACTGTGAAACGTGGATCTACAACAATTACCTGAGTTCCATATTCTTTTGCATCTAAAACTTTTCTCATATTTTGTAAAGGCATGGATTCAGCTGGATTTGTACCCCATATCATTAATAACTCAGGATATTTCCTCTGCCAGAATTCCCCAAACAAATACAAATAAGGAAATTGGTGTCCAAAAATCACTCTACTTCCACATGGTAACCCTGCATCTCCATAACCCCAAGCACTCACACGGGTACTCTGGGTTAAACTTGCCAATCTAAGATATGCACCAAATTTTGTTGTACCTGCACCAGGTCCTCCTAAAACCCATCCAATCGATTTCCATCCATATTTTTCAGAAATTTCTTTAAAATTCGTAACAATTATACCATAAGCTTCTTCCCAGGATATTCGTTCAAATTTCCCTTCACCTCTTTCTCCAATTCGTTTCATTGGATATTTAATACGATCTGGGTGATAAGTTATATCTAAACTAACTAAACCACGTAAACAAATCCTCCGATCTCTTTCATCAGGGAAGTCCGCAGGTTCCAATTTTACAATACGATTTCCTTTTACATGAGCTAAAATTCCACAACAATCTATACCGCAATGTGCTGGACAAGCAGTTCTTATTAACTTAACCTGTTCATTTTCAGTCATAGTTTATCAATATTTCCGTAAATTTACAATAGTTGGTTTTAAATATTAGGTAAGATAATGAAAAAATTGTATTAATTATTATTAGAAAACTTTAATAAAATCCATATTGAAATATATAAACTATATAATAAAAAGGTAAAAACAATCATGGTTGTAGAAGAAGTAAAATATTTATTTCAGCCAATAACAATTGGAGATGTTGAAATAAGTAATAGAATAATGATGGCCCCTATGAACACCCGATTTGGTTACGATGGATATGTAACCGACCAATTAGTTGATTACTATGTAGAAAGGGCTAAAGGAGGTGCTGGTTTTATTTGTGTAGAGATGGGCATCATAGACTACCCGATAGGAAGTACAGCAGGTAAAGGTATGATAGCAACTGATGATGATAAGTATTCCCCAGGTTTGAAAAAATTAGCGAACGCCATTGATAAAAATGGATCTGTTCCGATGATTGAATTATCACATGGAGGGAGATATTGTCATTCAGGTCTTACTGGTATGCAACCTGTAGCGCCATCACCTATTGCTGGTTATCGGGGGAGGGGTGAAATGCCAAGAGAATTAACTACTGAAGAGGTAGAAGAGTTAGTTGAAAGATTTGGAGACTCTGCGAGAAGAAGTGCTGAAGCGGGATTTAAAGGTGTATTATTAATGGGATCAACAGGATATTTAATAAGTCAATTCGGATCACCTCTTACCAACAAACGAACTGATAGATTTGGGGGAAAATCTCCGGCAGAACGGGCAACTTTTATTGTTGAAATTATTAAAAATATCAGAAAAAAACTTGGAAATCAATTCCCTGTAATCTATAAAATTAGTGCTGAAGAATACATAGATGGGGGTACAGTTCTGGAGGATTCTCAAATTATGGCAAAACTGGCAGAGCAAGCAGGAGTTTCTGTGATACACACATGGGCAGGATGGCATGAATCACCAAAACCTATGTTACCTATGTCAGTTCCTAGGGGAGCATTTGTATATTTAGCAGAAGCGATGAGAAAGATAATAACTGTTCCTATAATGACAGGAGGGAGAATCAATGATCCTCGATTTGCTAATGATATTATAAGAGACGGAAGAGCAGATTTGGTACATTTTGGCAGGCCATTTTTGACTGATCCATATTTCCCAAAAAAAGCTATGAAAGGTGAATTTGACGATATTAATATGTGTATAGCTTGTTGCCGTTGTTTTGATGCTATGGCTAGTCCAGGAGCTATAGTGTGCTCTGTAAACGCTGGATTGGGTAAGGAAGGTAAGGAATTAGAGAAAGCAAAGAAATCGAAAAAAATCCTCATTATTGGAGGTGGTCCAGCTGGGATGGAAGCCGCAAGGGTAGCAACATTAAGAGGTCACAAAGTGACTCTATGGGAGAAAAATGATCAGTTAGGAGGAAATTTAATAACGGCGTCCTTAGCCCCTCATAAGGAGGAGACCAATTGTTTAACACATTACTTAACATATCAGATGAAGAAATTAAAAATTAATGTTCAGCTTAATAAAGAAGCAACAGTAGATTCTATTTTGAAGAAAAACGCTGATGAAGTTATCGTAGCTACTGGTGCGACAGCAATAACTCCAGATATACCAGGCATTAACGCTGAAAATGTTGTTCTGGCAGTTGATGTGTTAAAGGGAACGTCAAGCACAGGTGATCATGTTGTAATAATAGGGGGGGGAATGATTGGCTGTGAAACGGCGGAACTTCTAAGGTCTAAAGGAAAGGATGTTTCTATTATTGAAATGTTGCCAAAGATTGCACGAGATGTTGGCCCAGCAACAAAATGGTCAGTCACCATGAGAATAGCCAGATGGGGCATTAAACAATTCACCTCATCAAAAGTTATAGGCATAAGAGATGACGGTGTTGAAATCGAAAGAAAAGGAATCTCTGAAATTGTTAAAGCGGATACAATTGTTGTTGCAGCAGGAATGGAACCTAATAATAACCTACTTAATTTATTGAAAGATAAACACCCAAACATGCATGTAATTGGAGATTGTTCACAAGCTAGAAGGATGTTAGATGCCATTCATGAAGGATATTCAATAGGGCAGAAGCTCTAAGTATCAAATCTTTTATTTTTTCTTTCTATTTTTATTTCGTTCTTTAGTACCGAACTAGTATTAATAAATAAAACAGCTTTTATTGACAATTATTACAAACTGTGAAAAAGGTTTTAAAGCAATAATTTCTTACTTAATTAATTTACGGTAGTAAAGCATTCTCACCAATGAAATATAAAATGGGGATATTTTGAAAGTAGCTAAAGGAAAAATAACTACAAAAAAATCTGGAAATGGTGGTTATAAAAGTGCGTGGATATATATTCCAAGCAAGGTTTATAAAGATGAATTATTTCCATTCCAAGATAAGGAAGAAGTGATTATTGAAATAGAAGACGGAACTTTAGTGATAAGTAGGAATGATGACCGTTCCAAGATTTTAAGAAATTTTGGTATAGAAAATGCTACACTTCCAAAATTAATAGAGATCAAAGCAGAAAAAAATAAGGATAAACCATTTCTCTATTTCAAAGATGAATGTTATTCGTATAAAGATTTAAATATCAATTCGAATAAGACCGCTCACGGAATATTAGAATTAATAGACAAATTGGAATTGAAAAGCCCTAAAATTTCATTATTAATGAAAAATTGTCCTGACTACATATTTACTTGGTTCGGGATAGCGAAAGCTGGTTGTGTTTTTGTACCTGTTGATTATTCTTTAAAAATTGGGATGCTAGAACATGTTTTGAGTAATAGCGATACAGAAATTCTAGTTATAGACCATGAATTTCTTGATACTTTCAAAGAAATTAGTGATAGATTAGAAAAAATTAAGAAAGTTTTAATACGCTGTGCTCCAGCTGATTTTAATTTTGATAATAAATTTGTCGACTTTCAATCAATCTTTTCTTCCAGAACTGATAATCCTAGAATTAATATTTACAATGATGATCCTGTTGAAATCTTATATACAGAAGGAGTTACTGGAAAACCAAAAGGAGTTGTATATAGAAATGTCGTGATACCTGGAATAGCATTAGGATATGAATTACTAAAAATTGGATTAAAAAAAGTATCAAAGATTTTTTGCCCTATCCCCTTATCTAAAGGTATTGTTCAATTCTGTACAATAATTCCATCAATTTTTTATAATAAGTCTGTAATACTTTCTGAAGAGTTTAATGTTTCAACATTTTGGACAGAAATCGAAAAGTATAAACCTTCCTGTTTTTGTTATTTTGGAGGTTATTTAGTAGATTTATTGTATCAAAAACCTAAAATAAGCGATCGTATTCATTCTATTGAATTTGCTTATGGTTTTGGAGCAGTAAGGGATTTATGGAATGCATTTGAAAAAAGATTTGGTATTTCTTTGTATGAATGTTGGTCCCATGTAGAAGGCATTGGAATAACCATGAACAAGATAGGCTCTAAGGGGGGAAAAATCGGGTCAATTGGAACCCCATTAGATTTCATAGAAATAAAAATTGTGAATTCCGAAGATAAAGAGTTACCGCCTGGTCCGAATAATGTGGGTGAAATTATTGTAAGAAGAAAATCTGGAGAATTATTTGAATATTATAAACAACCAGAAAATGAAGATGTAAGAATAGGCGATAATAAATGGGTGTATACAAACGATTTTGGATATATGGATCACGATGGATATATTTACTTT
This sequence comes from Promethearchaeia archaeon, assembly GCA_029856085.1. Classification (GTDB taxonomy): domain Archaea; phylum Asgardarchaeota; class Lokiarchaeia; order Sigyniarchaeales; family SOKP01; genus Loki-b32. The sequence continues at coordinate 6,728 of JAHQWI010000046.1, forward strand.
AAAGGCAAGGGAAATGAGATTATTTTAAAGGGAGATGAGGTAATCTTCGCTAAAGATATTGAACGTATTGCAAATTCACATCCACATATTATTGAAAGCGCTGTTATTCCTGTAAGCAATGGAAATAATATAGATTTAAAAATTACTGCTGTAAAAGTACAAAATCGTTCTATCACTCCTGAGGAATTTAGTGATTATTTGTATCATAATATTGCATTTGAGCATGTACCCAGATACATTGAAATTATTGATAAATTACCAAAAGGAACAGCTACAGAAGTTTTAAAAGAAATTTTAAAAGAAGATTGGGATAAAGGCTATTATTATAGTAATATGTGGGATACCAAAATACATGATTTCTTGTAAAAATAAATTTTATAACATTACGAACGTAAAACTTCTAAGTTATAATTATTAAAATAAAAAGCATTTAAATTTTTTAGATAATTTTACATTGTAAGTTTTAGTTAATTCAAAAAAGTATAGGTTATAACATATGGAAACAGAGAGTAAAGCGGAATTAAATGAATCTGATAGAAAAGGTTATATTAAAATAGACTGGGGAAGACAGGGTGGCGTTATATTAGGATATATCATAGTCCTCCTTGGTTATTACGGAATCATCGCTAATACTATGATGTTTGATGAATATGGCCATTGGATTTCTTTTGTAGATATGGATAAAACCATCCTCTTTTGGACTTATACAACCTATCTAAGCAATTTCTTCTTGCCTGCTTTATTATTGTTTTTTATATGCTTTATGTTAACATACAAAGAAGATATCCCTCATTATGGAATTAAAGCTTCAATTTGGTTAGTACCTCTTGTTATTGCAGAAGGGTTCATCTTTTATGCTATGATGTTCGGATTTACAACTGAACCACTTATCCTAAAATTTTCTCATATAGAAGGTTATTTAGATATATTAATCATATCTGGGTTAGCCATCTCTGGATCAATAAGTGGTATGAAAATTAAGCAGTTTAGGGTACAGAGAAAAACTATTTAATTTTTCTTAATTCAAATTGTAGGATTATCAAGAAATCTAAGTTCTTAAACTTAGAGTAATATTTAGAAAAAAATTTTCACTAATATCTTAAAAAAAGATAATTAGTTACGCATAATCATATTCATGAATAGAATAAAAAAAAAAAGTTAAAATTATTAAAGTTTTACCTAAAGTTTCTTTTTTCTCATCATTGCATAGATAATACCAATCATCGATACTGCAGAAACGGTTATGGTTATCAATAATGGTGCTCCTGGAATTAATGGGTATTCTCCTGGAAGTCCAACATAACTTAAGAAATGTGTGGAAATAGTTCCCCAGTATCCGGTTCGGTTTATATACCTACCTGGTACCCAGAATGTATCCCAATCCTTCCAAAGGCAAAATCCTCCTTTAGCCTGGTAGTTATAAAGCATCGGAAATATTTCGTTCTGTTCCTTATCAGAAATTTTACTGATCCACCTAATTTTCTCATCTGGAGAAGACATATACATACGATCTATCCAGTAATCAATCTCAGGATCATAACAGAATCCAAAATTCCACGCAGGCCAATAATCGAGAGCGTATTCACCTCCATAGTTAGCGTCAATCCATCCTTCTGGAATAGTTGCAGGCATGTCATAATCCATAACCCATGCATTAGCAGACCAGATCGAATGTGAACCGTCGAAGGTTTGCTCCCAATAAGTTCTCACAGTATCCCAGATAATTGTTGGAACCCTATTTGTAGCGTCAGGTTTGTCTTTTAAGGCTAAACCTATTTTTTTAATAGACGATTGAAGCACGCTCTTTAAGTTCTCATGAGCACTATCCCAGTAAAAGTCAAGGGTAAAGATTGGATCGTGATCTGCGATATTTTCCCACTGTGCATCAGTGCTACTTGCAGTCAAACTTCTGTCTGCGCACAATTTACTAAAATTGTAGATGTCTTGAGTATATGTCCATGTATGTGTATCAGTTTCCGTTGTAAGTAGAATATTTCGAGCTTCTGCAAGATCATATCCTGGTAAGGGTACACTCTTATTATAG
>JAHQWI010000047.1 GCA_029856085.1 Promethearchaeia archaeon
TAAAATAGATAATTAAAAGTCCTAAAGAGGAAAAAAATATGTCAGCCAAGACTAAAAAGAAAGTTCCAAGCGTCGAATCCAAAGAATTTGATGAAAAATGGAAAAACCCAATGAAAAAACCATTTTTAGAAAAGATAGTACTTAATATAGGTGTTGGTGCTGGTGGAGAAGAATTAGAAAAAGCAGTCACTGTATTGGAACAAATAACAGGGAGAACACCTGTTAAAACACTTTCGAAAGTTAATGTGAAAGAGTTCAATCTTAGAAAAGGGCGTCCCATTGGCTGTATGATTACTATTCGAGGTAAAGAAGCTGAAAGATTATTAAAAAGATTATTAATAGTAAATAATAATAAAATTTTGAGAAAAAGTTTTGATAATTATGGTAATTTCGCGTTTGGCATTGATGAACATATTAAAATCCCTCAAACAGAATATGAGGCAAGTATAGGGTTATGGGGTTTGGATGTGTGTGGAAAAATAGCTAGACCTGGAATGAGAGTGAAATATAGAAGAAAAGAAAGGTCAAAGATTCCAAAACATCATTATATCTCACGTGCGGAAGCCTATTATTTTTTAAAACAAAACTTTGGAGTTGGAATCGTTAAAAAATTAGATTTAGAATATATTTAATGAATTTTAAGGTGAAAAAATATTCCACAAGGCAAGCGTTATGGTAAAGGACAAAGAGAATGTCGGCGTTGTCATACCCATCGAGGAATAATTAGAAGGTATGGTTTATATATATGTCGTAGATGTTTTTATGAAATTGGTAAAGACATTGGGTTTAAAAGATATGAATAAGAAAATAGAAAAATGATAAAAGGATGTGAAAAGTTTTGGTAAATTCACTCGCAGATACATGTTGTGTTCTTAAGAATGCAGAAAGAGCACGTAAAAAAGAAGTTATAATCAGTCCAGCGTCTAAAGTTATTCAACAGGTACTTAGGATCTTCCAAAGACATGCCTATATTGGAGAATTTGAAAGATATGATGATGGTCGTCAAGGAAAATTCAAAATAGCATTACTAGGTAGAATTAATGAATGTGCTGGTTTAATAAGATTGAATTATAAAATTAATCAATTTGATTTTTTGGAAAGACGACTACTACCAGCACCAGGTTTAGGATTAATTATTTTGACTACAAATGAAGGAATAATGACAATGAAAGAAGCTGAGGAAAAGAATATAGGTGGGCATACTTTATGCTATATCTATTAATAATTCTATGAGGTAATTAAAAATGGTAAAAATAGCGTTCTTTAAAGAAGAATTGGAGATTCCTGACGGAGTTAAGGTTTTATTGGAAGGAGGACATCATATTAGAGTTAAAGGGCCTAATGGAGATATAACAAAAGATTTTTCACATATAACGGGTATAAAAGTTACAATTAAAGATAATAAAGTTGTTTTTTCAACCAATTTCCCTAAAAGTGGAACATTAGCATTAATAAAAACGGTTGTTAGCATCATTAATAACCTGATTATAGGTGTTCAAACTAATTATAAATACGTCTCAAAGATTGCCTATTCCCATTTCCCATGTAGTGTTCGAGTAGATGAAAAAAACCAGACCATTTTTATTGAAAATTTCTTAGGAGAAAGAGCCCCGAGAAAGGCTAAATATCCAAATAATGTAAAGGTGGAAGTTAAAGGAGATGATGTTTATTTTATTGGTCCAGACAAAGAAGCACTTGGTCAAAGCGCTGCAAATGTTAAAAGAGCGTGTAGGATAAGAAAAAAAGATCCTAGAGTTTTTCAAGATGGGGTTTACTTATATCGAAAGCAATTGGGAGAAGATATTGTCTGGGAAATTACTTAAAATGAGGTTTTCATTGTGGTTCAAGATAAGAGATTGATGAAACTGAGGAAAAAGATGAGTAAAAAAAGACCCTCCTTCAGGCGAGTTGAATCCTGGAGATATAAAAGAGTAAAGGATTCTTGGAGGAAAGCAAGGGGTATTGACTCAAAAACTCGAGAGAAAAGGAAATCAGGTGTCAAATCTCCAACAATAGGGTACAGAGGTCCAAAAAAAGTTAGAGGTTTACATCCCTCAGGGTATATAGAAGTATTGATTTTTACATTTGATGATTTAAAAAATTTAAATAAAAATAAACATGCACTAAAAATTTCTGGAAAATTAGGGGCTAAGAAGCGCATTGTATTAACAGATTACTGCCAAAGAAGAGGTTTTAAAATATTAAACCTTGGAGTTTCACAGAAAGAAATTGAAATGTTAGAAAAAATGGCAGAGGCTCCTATAGCAGATTTAGAAAGTGAAGATTTTATTGATATCGATGATTTAGAAGATTCTATTGGAGATTAAGAAAAGTTAGAGGAACATAAAAATGAATTTAACGCCACAGAGAAGGATGGCTGCAGAGATTCTCAAGTGTGGAGAGAATAGAGTTTACTTTGATCCATATTTAGTTGAAGATATCTCTCTTGCTATCACACGTGAAGATATACGCAATTTAATAAAGCAAGGAGTAATTCAGAAGAAATATAAGAAAGGTATCTCAAAGCAAAGAAAAAATATTCGACATGAGAGAAAGAAGAAAGGAAGATCGAGAGGTCTAGGAAAAAGGAAGGGAACGAGGCACGCAAGAACACCAAAAAAGAAAGCATGGATTAAGCGAATCCGCCCATTAAGAAGAGAATTGAAAAAATTAAGAGATAGAAAACTAATCACAGCTGCAAATTATCGGAAATTATATAAAAATGCTAAAGGCGGAATGTTCACAAGTGTTGCCCAATTAAATCGATATATAAAAGAAAAAGAATTAATAAGAAGAGGTAGATAGAATATGGCACGCGGACCGAGATATAGAAGACCACCCCAAAGACGATTTAAAGGTAAAACCGATTATCATAAGAGATTAAAGCTATTAAAATCAAGAAAGTTAAGGGTGGTAATTAGAGTTTCAAATAATCATACAAGGGTTCAAATTGTCCAATCCAAATTAGGTGGTGATAAAGTTCTAATATCTGCTTTTTCTAAAGAATTATCTTCAAATTATGGATGGATCGCTAATACTGGAAATATCCCAGCATCTTATTTGACAGGTTATTTAGCAGGATTAAGAGCAAAAAAGAACAACATCCAAGAAGCAATATTTGATCTCGGTATTTTTTATCATAGAAATCGAGTTCTTGCTGCTTGTAAAGGATTAATAGATACAGAATTACAAATACCGTATCATGAAGAATTTTTTCCTGATAATATAGAGGAAAGAATAAAAGGTATTCATATTGAAAATTACGCAAAAAAATTAAAATCAGAAGATCCAGAAAATTATGAGCAAATATTTTCTGGTTATCTCAATAATAAAGTAAATCCACTGAAAATTAGTCAGATTTTTTCAGATTCTATAAAAAAGATAGAAAATAATGCTTAAATTATGTGATTAGAAATGAGTCGATTAAGAAAGGTTGAAGAAGAGTGGGTCCCAAAAACTCGTTTAGGCGAATTAGTTAAAACAGGTCTAATTACTTTAGATAAAATTTATCAAAATAATCTAATAGTAAAGGAAAAAGAAATTATTAATACATTACTTCCACAGATCAAAGAGGATGTCATAAATATTGCTATGGTTCAACAAATGACAGCTAGTGGCCAACGTAGCAAATTCAAAGCTGTTGTAATCGTAGGAACTGATGGATTTATTGGTATTAGCTCAGGTAAGAGCCGTGAAGTTGGACCTGCAATAAGGAAAGCAATTGACAAAGCAAAACTTTCTATCATACCGGTACTTAGGGGTTGTGGAAGCAAAGAATGCGGATGTGGAGGGACTCATAGTATCCCTTTTAAAGTAAAAGGTAAATGCGGTTCAGTTCGGATACAACTTATTCCCGCTCCTGTTGGTGTGGGATTAGCATGTGCTGATAAGGTAAAACAAGTTTTAAGATTATGTGGAATTGAAGATATCTGGAGTAAAACATTTGGCGATACTCGAACAAGTGAAAACCTTGTAAAGGCAACTTATGATGCCTTAAAAAATGCTCATAAATTTAACTTTAATATATAAGAAAATGAGTGGTGCTAATATGGCAATGGTAAAAAAGAAAATTAAGTCAAAAGAAACTGAATATGTCCCAAAGCTCTACTTTGCAATTCGTATAAGAGGGGCACCTGGTATGAGGCGCAAAAATCTTGACACTCTTAAAATGCTTAGAATGCATAAAGTAAATCATGGTGTTCTCATTTGGGGAACAAAGAGCTATAGAGGAATGCTTATAAAATGTAAAGACTACATAACCTATGGAGAAATTGATGATAAAACATTAGTTAGGTTATTAAGAGTAAGGGGAAGGGTTGAGGGGAATAAACCACTCACAGAAGAGCATTTAAAAAGCTTAACAGATTTTAAAACGTTTAAAGAACTTTCAAAAGCATTGCTTAATGGAGAGATACAATTTCGAGAAAAAGAAATACATAAAATTAAACCTGTATTTCGCTTACACCCCCCAAGAAAAGGATATCGAGGTACAATAAAAAAACATTACGCTGAAGGTGGTACGCTTGGATATGTTGGGCATTACATAAATGATTTAATTTATAAAATGTTATAATGAGTAGGTGAAGGAAACAAATGAGAAATCATGATAGAAAAGTAAGAAAAATGAGAGGCACGAGAACACATGGGTATGGTAGAGTGGGACAGCATAGGAAATCTGGACAACGCGCTGGGAGGGGCAAAACGACTCAATGGAAAAAAAGTAAAAAGAGTTATTACTTAAAACAAAAAGAATTAGGATTTCCAGATCCTGATTGGGATTTCGGAAAAAAAGGTTTTAAGAGACCTCAAGACATAACCCGAATTTATCAAGTAAATACTCTAAATGTTAAAGATTTGGATCATAAAATCGAAGCTTTAGTTATAGAAAAAAAGGCTTCTAAATCTGGAAATACCTACAGTATTAATTTAAATGATATTAATATACAGAAAGTATTGGGGCGTGGAGAAATTAATAAAAAAATTAATATATCTGTTAAAAATGCCTCCAAAAGAGCTGTTGAGAAAATTGAGAAAACGGGGGGAACAGTAAAATTACTCTCCGAAATAAAATAATTCATTCAATTTAATTTTAATATCTACCTCTTAGATTAAATTTTAAGACATATTTACTTTTTAGAGATGATAAAATGGACTCCAAACTAAATAGAGAACTAGATGATATTGAAATTGATGAGAATAATCAAGATGAGAAAAAAAGGAGTAGATGCATAATTATATGTCTAATAATCTTAATTGTAATGATGCTTCCTTCTACTATAGCTTTACTTGCTATTTTTTGAACTTTATTCTTTATTAATGAAGCATATTATGAACTAGATAGATTAATCCAGGTAAAATGAAAATAAATCCAAGCGTGTTCCCAATAATGTGTGTTATTGTAAAAGGGATTCCAATAATGAAATATGGCAAAAATTCTTCAATTGAATCGTAAAACGTAAAAACATTGACTAGAGATGAAAAAACTTGAAAACTAGTGGTAATTATGGCTCCAAGAATTCCAAATATAACCATCACAGGAAAATTATATAAATCTTCGTCGAATGAAAAGAAACTCCTTTTATTTAGAAAGTCATTAGTCAGTGCTCCTAATAATCCTGTTAATGAATAATGTGTTAATTGAAAAGCTAAAAGCGGTAAAGGAGAAGCACCAAGTGGATTGAAAAAACAAAAAATTAAAGAACTTAAAAACCCAACAATCATTCCATCTCTTCTCCCTAAGGTAAAGCCTGATAAAAAGATTGTAAGAGTAAATAACTCTATATTAGGTAAATATGCCAATAAATACCCCAATACAATCCCTAATGCTGTAAATGTGCTAATTAAAGCAATTCGAAAAGATTCCTTCTCAAGCCAAACCGAACGATTTTCTTTTTCTCTTTCTAAATCTACATTTTCAACTGATTCTTTAGTTTCCTTTATAGATTGCGTTTTCACGTTCTCCACTATATTCTCTCAAAAAGTTTTATATTCAATAGTTACAAATATTACATATCTTTAAATTATATATTTTATTTAAAATTATAGGATAATATTCCTAATCAAATGTTTGTTTGTTCAAATAAACAATCATTTAAACAAAAAAAGATCGAGCTTGAAATATGAAAAGCACCAAAAAGATATTCTCTATTGTTGGTTTGTTAGTTTTAGTACAGCTTCTATTCCAAAGTACCATTCCAATTGTAAAAGCTGACATCAGTATTCCTATTTCATATTCTCAAGAATTAGACATAAATGGAACTTATGTATATAATGTAACTCAATTTAGTAGCGAAGCAAGTTGGTACAATTTTTCATTCGGATTTGAAGGAAATTGGAAAACAAATGCAGGAGGGCAAATTAAACTTAATTTAACGGGTTTTTATGACAAAGATCCTTATGATTGGGGTAATTTATTTGGAGATCCAATACCATGGGTAGATATTGAGATACTGGAAAATAATCTTGGGGTATTGACTACTAATTTCACCTTGAATAATAGGTCTAATAGTGAAATTTCGAGAGCTCTTACTCTTGGGTATAACATTTTTCAGCCAGGATTTTTGATACCCAACGAAAATCTAACTTATATAAAAAATTCTGCTTTAAGTCAAGCAGATCCTGGAGGAGAATTTGATCTTGTAGGAGAAGTAAAAGTAGAAGAAACTTATAATTTTCTCTATATTGGTTTTGATCAAATTGGCGGAAATCAAAAAACTCATCTGATATATGACAAGTGGACAGGTTTGTTAGTTTGGGCAAAAACTAGTGTTTTTGGATATTTGCTTGAAATTAAATCACTGAACTTCACAATAGATGATAATTTTGTTTATAATGTCATTCAATTTAGTGGAGCAACAGGCTGGTATAATTTTTCAGGTGGGTTTGAAGGAAATTGGAAAACAAATGCAGGAGGGCAAATTAAACTAAATTTAACAGGCTTTTATGAAAAAGCTCCTAATGATTGGGGTAATGTAATTGAGGATCCGATTCCTTGGTTTAACATAGAGATATTAGAAAACAGCTCAGGTATCTTATTAACTAATTTTACATTGGCAAACCGATCTAGTAGTGAACTTGCTTGGAGTCTAATACTTGGATATAATAACTTTCAACCCGGTTTTCTTCTACATATTATAGGCAATTTAACCAAAGTAAAGAATTTAGCTTTAGAGGAAGCTTCAGGATTTTTCAATGGGTTAGTCGTTGTTGAAGAAACACAACTGACTATCAAATTTTCGTTTGATCAAACCGGAGGTGGTCAAAGAACTTATATGATTTATGAAAAACGAACTGGATTATTGCTTTGGGCTAACACCTCTGTTGGAAGTTATTTACTTGAAATGGTACTTGATAATTATGTTCCATGGGAGCCAACTGAAAATGGAATTAGTCCTCCTGATAACTTTTTCCTAAAATTCCTTCCTTATATAGTAATAATCTCAATAAGTATAGTTATGATATCTGCATCTCTAATCATCTCAAAGTTTAAAACTAATTTCAAGAGATTTAATAAATTTATTTTGGTGGCTATTTTAGCAACTGCTAGTTTTACTTCATTTTTTGTATTTACATCTAGTATAAAGACTGCTGAAGTAAATGAACCTTTACAAGAAGTTCAAGATATTAGTTTAATTGTTGATTATGGAAATGGAACAGTAAAAACATTGGAGAACTTTGAGTTAACTGATTATAATACCTCAGCATTCGATGCTTTAATTAAATGGTGTGAAATTGAATACAAAGATTATGGTGAATATGGCATTCTTGTAGAAGGGATCGACGGAATTCAAGGAAACTGGCGTTATTTTATTAATGAAGATTTTCCTGGAGTATCTTCAAGCAAGTATAACTTAAAAAATGGAGATATTGTTAAGTGGGTTTATAGTTAGATTCTTTTTAAAATTTAACTTACACAAAAAAGAGTACCTTAAAAATTCGTATTCTTAGATTGGATTTTTTTTAAAACTGGCTCAATTTCTCTAAAAGATTTTCTTATTTTATGAAAGTAATAACCGAGTTTGTATCCTTTTTTACAATTTGTAAATAACATGAAATCGTTATCTGCATCACCTACAAGTATAATTGTATACCCTTTAGCTCCTTTGATAACGACATCTCTTAACTCACCTTGGTGTAAACCTTGACTAATCTTTTCTCCAAGAGAGATCAACGTTGCTGGACTTGCACTCATGATATCCCAATCGACATCAGCAGTTTCTGAGCTGGCAATTCTTAATCCGGTTTTTGAAACAATGGCAGTTGCTTCTAAATCTGTAGAACTTTCAATTTGTTCTACAGCTCTCATTAACTCATCTAAGATTTCTTGGCTGATTTCAATTTCAGAATCTTTAGCTTTTTCCAATTTTCACACCTTAATTATTATAATGAATTTTTAAAATTTAAATATTCTTTAGATGAAAACTTCTTAACTCCTTTAGAAAAACAGGATCTCCCTTTTTTACTTCCTTTTCATTATTTTCATATCCTATTATTACAGCACCTTTAGTTCCAAAAGTACTTACAACTTTTGTAAAGGGAACTTCTAATTTCTTGCCTACTATTTTTTTAGCCCCAATACTACTCTGAGCTAATCCCGTACAGATTATCCCCTGGGATTGATCTGGGTTTTTGATTACTCCTTTTTTAACTTTGTACTTATAAAAAAGTGGAGAATCTTTATGAATTTTCGATACTTTTGCTGATCCCAATATTCTAAGAGTTGTGGGAGGTAAATCTAATCGACTTAGAAG
>JAHQWI010000048.1 GCA_029856085.1 Promethearchaeia archaeon
CTCAAATTGCTGTAATAATTGTATAGCTTTATAATTATTAACATTAATAATGCAATATACATGGCAATCGAAACAAGCTCTCACTCTTGTTTTTTTTAGGTTATTATTAGTTGATTCATTCAGATCCAATTTCATCATTCTCTTTTTTATGTTTTTCTAATGTATCACATCTCAGCAGTATAAATATCTACAATAACTAAGAATAACTTTCAACTTTTAGTATTGATCTGGCTAAAAATTCAAAAATCTTATCAATATTTTCTCCAGTTTTAGAAGAGCATTCGAAAATCTTAACGATATTATATGTTTTTGAGATGTTCTCAGCGTATTTTCTGGATATTACTCTTTCCTTATTAAGGTCTAACTTTCCGCCAACCATTAATATAGGAATTTCTTTTTTATCATTAGATAAACTTTCTTTAAATGCTATTAACCAATCTTCTATATTCCTTAAACTGGAATATTTAGTAATATCATACATAAAAATTCCTCCTGATGCCCCCCCTGTAAAAGCGGGGAAAATAAATTTAAAAATAAGTTCACTTCCAAGAATCCAAATTTGAAGTGCAACTTTAGTAGAATCTATTGTTAACGTCTTAACTGCAATATTTATACACATAGGTGGCTTTTTTGCTTATTGAACATTTCAGGAACATATACTCGGAGTAACTCAGTTTTTCCAACATTCATGCCTCCAAAAATACATATTTTGTAGATTAACTCCTTGCTAAATTCTTACACCATGCCAAGAAACTTTATATTTTTTCAATAGATTCATGATGTTTCTCAACTCCTTATTTTATCCCCAAAAAATAGTTCTATAGAAAATTACGTAAAATGCTCTATAAAGTAATAATATAATAAAACTAGTTAATTTTAAATCTTTACTTCAATATCCAAAATAATCAATTTTAACTAATTTTTGTAAGAAAAAGCGAAAAAAAGAGAATCAAAGTTAATTAAACCGACAAAATTTAAATTTTTATTATTTTCCTAAATTCTTTTATGAGGAGAAGGGAAAAGATTTACTTTTAAATGTTTATTTTTATAATAAAGTGCAATACCTTCGGGACCTACAATAATATACCGTGAGCGTTTGTACCACAATCCAAGGCCGAAAAAGATACCACAAGGAATACTTGAAATTTCCACTGTTATAAGAATTACTGAAAAAATGGTAGTTGTCTCGAAAATTGTAGATGAAATAAGTATGCTAAAATCGAATAAAATAATTATTAAAATGAATCCGATTAAAAAAAATGGGGAAGTATTAACATGACCACCAATAAAAACAATTTTCTTCCCTGCTTCTACAACTTCTTTGAGAGCATGGGGAGATGTAATGCTTTTGTATTCGTAATTCCCCTTCTTAAACTGTTTATATCTTGAAATATATTCCTCTAAATTTTTCATTACTCTCTCACAAATATTTCGACATAATTTACAAAGAATTTTTGTTTATAAAAATTTTGAAGAACTGTTTGTTCCAAGTTAATAAAGAATTAAAGTGCCTAAAATTCAATTATTATTTAATATACTTCTAATAAAATCAGGAGATAAAAAGGAGGAAAAAAAAAAAAGAATTTATGATTACATATTATATGATATCTAATACACTATTGCCGATGATATTCTATTGTTCCACCAACCAAACCAAAACCAAAAATTTTTCAAATTCTCTTGATTACCGTATGAATTCAACGTAGCTCCACTATAATTTATATGCTCAAAGAGTCTTACTCTATGGCTACAAGTTAACAAGAATGACGATGTCTTATCATTAAAATTATAACGCCTAAGATCATTATAATATCTGCGACATGGATAGCCACCCCCTGGAAGCACTAGGTATGAACCGCCAGGATCATAATATAATCTGTCGTACAGAATTGCACTGTGAAATGGTCCTGAGAAATAAGGATCCTCTCTAAGCTTATCAATCTTTTCAATTTCATTAGCTTTTAAATTATGTGCCTTCAAAAATTTTCCAAACTTCTCTGTTGCTTCTTCTACTTCTTTGTTGATCCTTTCGCTTTCTTCAGGTAAAAGATCACGTCTTGCTTTTTCCAACATTTTCTGTTCACGGTCATAATTTTTGTGAAGTTTATTCTCTATAAGCCATTCTTTATGGTTATTTTCATTAGAAAAACCATATACAACACCCTCTTCATAAAAATCGGGAGGAAGTACTAAAATAGGGATAATTTCTCCCTTTTTTCCTCTAAATTCGTCTATTGATCGTCTCTTCCTTCTTCCTTGAACAAATTTATCATCATCAGTTATAGTATATTCTTTTCCATCTACTATTAAAGCTGAGATTTTTTTCTTCATAGATTTTCGCCTCACTTAAGTTAAAATTCATATTTTAACAAAAGGCAAGTAAATATATGATAAAACAGTATATAAAGATTTCGACATTTCTGTAAAAATTCTGTGCAAAAAATTGTATCAAAATGTCTTTTTTGATAAAAAATCTACTTTTTATCAGAAGATAAAAAGGAGGGGAGAATGGCACAGATTCAAGAAAAGAACATGAATTCGCCAAAATTCATAAAGTGCCACCCGTGCCCCTTAGTTGAGTGTTAAAATAGTATACAGACATGATACGATTTCATTCCCTAAGATAGAAATTACAGCATTATGTATAGTATATCTATATAGTATTGATACGATAAAGGTATTTAAACCCCAAGAGGAATGAAATTTTATGGCCACCCAGATTTGGGTAGGTACAAAATTCAGTGCTAATTTTTAATTATATTAAAATGTTTAAAGATATTGAATAGATCATCTAAAGACAATAAAATTAAGAAATAAATTTTAACAATCATTCGAAAAATGTTCCTGCTGCTAAATACGTATTTTCGCGTATGTTAATTTTAGAATGTAAAAAATCAACTATTCTCTTTAGAGCATCTCTAGCTTGCTCCACCTCCTCCAAATCGATCTCAGCATCTTTAAGGTTTCCATGGATAATTTGATGTCGCTTTGAGATAACTTCCTCTAATATCTCCTTTTCTTTGTTCATTTCATCAATATTTATATCTAAAAATCGATTAAATGCTTTGGTTATCCCTTTGTCAGAGAAAGATTGAAAATTAATCCCACGATTAGAACTTCTTCTTTTTCTAAGAGTTATCTTTAATATTTCAAATCTCCCGATTTCTCGTAATTTATTTCCTTGTAATTTAAGGAGATAATCTTCATATACCCCAAACTTTTATAAGAATTATCAAGAAAAAAATCCAATCAAAGTAGCAGATATCCATAACCAATTTTCTTATAAAATAGAGAAAAGTAATGAATATTTTACGGAAACATTATATTTTGATGGATTTTTTAAAGATGCTTTAACTTTTTTAGAGGAAAATGAAGTTATTGAATTTATGGGTGAAAAATATGAAAATACTGGCTCTACTACCCTCTGTAAAATTAAAGATTATCTAAAACTTCTCGATTATATCAAAAAATATTCTCTTAATTATCTATTATATCAATAATAAATATAAACGAAAAAATACGAACTTCACTATTCTCTTCCATCCCCCATCACGATCCCCATTATTTTTGTTATCTAAAACTGATTTAATTTTTCTCCCATTTTTTTGAATTTTAAGTGAAATGTAATGTTACGCAATTTGTCATAAAGGTAATTAATTACATCATCCGTTAAGGTCTTATTAGCTTACCAAAAATTAGGCAAAAATCGAGGTCAAAAAAAATGTTGAGCAGAAATAATAAGAATATGGTTATTTATCAATTCAAAAATCTCATTAAAGAAGCATATAAGAAGCAAAATATCCCACGCCTAAACGATATATCAAATACCTTATTAGATTTAATCTATGAGAATGAGCAATTTAGAATTCGGAATAGGCATCTAGAACCTCAACCACTATATAGTGAGCTAAATCAGTATGTTAATCTATATAGCCAAAATCTAAGGCTGATTTCGAAATTAGAGTTTATGAAGTGATGCAATCATGGTTGAAACGAAAGATCAGAGCTATTGGGAATCTCTCTCCAGAAAGGGAGAAATTGAAAGTGAAATTTCCAATCAAGTAGGCGACCTAATGAAAATTTATGCAAAAACCGATCCAAAAATAATTTTTAATACTAATTCTACTTCTTTTTCTTTTACGGATATATTTACTCAAAAACTTCATGAAAAATTAGATAATATCTTAATTCAATATCCCGAAATTACCCCAAAGGAAGCAAATCAAAGAAAAGCCAAGTATTTAGACCAAATTCATGAATATCTTTTTAGAATTCATATTAAAAAAGTAGAATGTGAAATTACTTTTGATGCATTTTCGCTGTTGAAATTAGTTATCGGCCTTGAAAGCATTGTAGATGAAGGGCAATTCAAAAGCTCCGATGAGGGAATCTTCATTGAGATCATGGATCCTTCACGAATTTGTTTAATTCGCATCAAATTAGCCGATCCTTCTTACAAATTTATCAGTGAAGGTAAATGTTGTCTTAATATTGGTGATCTCAAGAAAGTTTTATTTTGCGAGAGCAACGACAAATCATCTGCGAAATTGGAATTTGGCAGTGAAAAGCTCTATATTACCATCCATTCACAAAAGTTCGATTCTACCATAACCCGCACGTTAGAACACCTAGATTTAGAGCTCGAAGATATTCCGTTAGAGATGCTCAAAAATATTCACTATCCTTTTACCTTTTCATTAGATCGGGATAAATTTCTCTATACCATGAAAAACGTAGGGAAATATAGCGAAATAGTGAAAATTACCACCGATAATACTAATGCTGACAAAGCAGTTATATTTCGCGAAGCAGGACAGATAGGAACAGGGGAAGTTAATTGGAAACGTAGTAATTTAGGAAGTTTTGAATACCACAAAGGGCTACTTGAAAATAAGCTTCAACAGGTAGATAATGAGAAATCTAAAGAGATCATTGAAAACATCCTCAGTGAACAAAAATGCACGTCCGCCCACTCCCTAACATTTTTGGCATGGTTAAATAATTTAGTAAAAATCTTAGAGAAAAATGATACTATTCAATTCTCAATTCGAGAGGATCACCCTATGAAAGTTGCAATGCAGTTTAATAAATTAGGGAATAGCTCTTTAGAGTATTTCCTGGCGCCCAGAGCAACAAGAAATGAGAATGTTGATGATGATGAGGAATTAGATGATTTCTAACTCTTTTATTTTTTATATTAAATAGAAAAGAGAAACAATGATAATAATGACAGAATTAAAAAAAACTGAAATTATAATGTATTGTAAAGAGTGTCACCAGTGGTTAGATTCATCTAAATTCCATTGTCTTGAAAGCAGAGTTTGCAAAGCCTGCCAAATACAGCGAATTAATGATTTAATAGATAAATAGGTGTAATTATGAGTAACCTCTCACGATTAACTAACTTAGAAAAAAAGTTAATCTCTATTGTCTATTTAGCTTAATTCAAAACTATATAGGAGAGTGTTAAAAATGGATAATATCAATGATTTGACAATAAAAGAATTAATAGAAGAAATAACCTATTATGATTCTACCTTAAACAATGAAGATTTATAGGAGAGTACACATGCCATCAGAGAGGCCTAAACCTCGAAAGCCGAAAGTTAAAAAAGTAAAACCAAAGAAAAAAAGTATTATTCAGGAGGAACTTTTTTGTCCATTCTGCCAAATGCCTACTATTGTTGATCAAAAGTTCTGTACAAGTTGTGGCAGTAACCTAAAGGAAGAAAAAGAAGCTTAAATTCTGATTTTTTATCCACAACAATTATTACTCTGAGGATTTTTAGATCGAGATCGAGCGTCCCATAAGCAACCGCACCCTTTACGCTCTTGTAGGAGAATCGCCATTGCAGGGCAATTTCTTTTACATGCACTACACTCAGTGCATCTTTCGAGTTCAAAAATTACAAATTTTCCCTTATTATTTTGTTGAGGGATCCCAAAAGGGCAGACTTCTGCGCAGATTCCACAACCAGTGCATAGATCTGGATCAATTGATATTTTTGGAAGAGTTATCGTTATTTTAATCGAAGATGGTTTTAAGGCTATTTTAAACACATCCTTTTTTTAACACTTTAATTAAATAATATATTTTTTCATATTTATGTTGCTATTTTATAATTTAGAAGAAGATAAATCCGTAAGTAACTGTAATTAAGCCAATGAATAACAATGGAAGATGTATTTTCCTGAAAATTGGATATTCCTCTTGGATCTCAGCAGGGCTAGTAGTCATTGAATAACCGCTAAAACTCATGGTTGAGAAGAATGCAAGCCAAAAATAGAAACACGAGTTCCATATAATTAATAGTAGTGAGCGATGGATTAGCCATGTTATTCCACCAAGAAATAACAAATTTAAAATCCCAAAGAAAATTCCCTTAATAAGAAACTTCCGTGTAAAATTCGTAAGGGGGAATAGGGATGCTATTAGAAAATTAGCAAGGGCAATCCAAAGCCAAATCTCCCCTACTCTCCAAAATTTATCAATCCAAAATGTATTAATAAAACTTAACCCTAAAAGGAGCAGAAGCAAAATGACTGTTGGCCAGAGGAAAATTTTACGTAGTAAAAATGTCGTATGTGTTATAAATGCTCTTAATCGATGAGAACTGGTAAATCTTGCCAGCTTCCATTTATCCGGTTTTTTCGCAGGACGTTCTTTTAAGTATTTAGATAAATATTTAGCCCACACGGGACCATAAAGTATATTGAAGGGGAAATCAGGTGATTCACTGGAGATAAGTGGAGCTGCAACGCCCCCTGCTGAAAGTTGTGGGAGGATCAATGTTTTTCTGTTTGTTATTTTGTCGATTCCAGTTGCTTCAACTGCCTCAATAAGTTGTTTGTTGCCAAAATCATCCCCTCGTGCTGCACACCAAACATTTATTCCTCTTGAATCTACACATAATACCCAGGCATCTATTCCTTTAAGAGATCTCATAACTTTAATATAGGTATAAATGTAATTAGCTGTTACGATAATTGGTGATTTTTCATCTGGTTTTCCTGATTGATAAATACCTGGTTCAATAGCAATATGATCAGCTTGTCCTGTAAAAATACATTTATATATTTGCATTTGTCCTCGAAACCCCTTAGATTTTCTTTGTGAGGGGCGATAATATCCAGGTTCATCTCCATTTGAGTTTCCAACTTTCTCTAATTCCAGAGCTCTAATTGATCCATGTTTCCATTTTTTTTCGGTATTAATTTTGAATCCTATAGGTTCTATATAATTAAAAAACCATTTCACCAGTGAAGTACTTGGTAATCGAAGTCTTCTCAATTTTTTCTTATACCACCATCGTTTTATTTTAAATATTGTTTTCCAGAATCCTGAAGGGATAAATTCAGCAGCAACTATTAATTTACCTCCGGGTTTCAATATTTTCCATGCATTTCTAAGAAATATTTGCTGTTCAAAAGGTCTAAGCTCAGAAAGCATGAATGTACTAACAATACTATCTTTAGATTTCTCATCAGCGGGTAATTCTCTGATAGTTCCTATTTGATATATTAATTTTACATCTTTCTCAGAAGGATAGTTCTTCATAGCAGTATTAATCATTTGAAAATTTTTGTCTATTGCTAGAACGTCATTTCCTTTTTGTGCCATCTTAACAGCAAGGGCACCTGTCCCACATCCTACTTCCAATATAGATTTGGATGTTCCAATCCGTTCCAAAACCCAATCTTTGACTTCAACATTAACCCCCTTTGTTAAAACTGTAAATTTCTCATCATAAGTATCTGGTTCTAGTTCTAACTTCCTCATAAAAGTAACAGCGATATTAATCACTTCCTTTTAAACAAATTTTTAAATTTAGTTTTAAGGTAAAAATATTTTATATTTCTTAATTCTTCTCTTTAGAATATAAAATCAATATTTATAAATAATGGACTCCTAATTTTTTAAATTCTATAATATATATCGAGAATTTAGACCTTAATTGAATAGTAAAATTACAAATAAAAGGTTTATAATATGAGCGAGACAGAAGAAGTAAGTGATGAAGCATTTTGGAAAGGAAAACTCCGAAAACATTGGAAGACACTATTTGTAATAATTGTAGCAGGAATCTGTGTTTTTATTGGTGCATTATTAGTATTAATTTGGTTTATTGATTCCTCTCCTCTTGGTGGATATGGTAAATGGTATTTTAATGACTGGACTTTGAATTATGTAGTTGGATTCTGGATACTTATAATTCTATGGGAGTTATTATTTGTTGGAGTTCCAGCATTTTTATTTTTTGGTGGTGGAGGATATTTATGGTGGCGCAGATTACCCGAAGAAGAAAAACAGGAATTTAAAGAGAGAGAGAAAAAAGCAAAATCTCATAGAGCAGAAAAGTATGGGGGTGGCGGTGGTTTTAGTTTCTTTATGTTTATTGCATATTGTATTTATATTGCAGTAGATGGGAATTATAATGCACGATTTGGCACTCAACCATACACATATTGGTTAAGTTCATACTTTCTAACATTCATGTGGATTTTTATTTTTCTTGGAGTTCCTGCAGCAATTATTCTTATAATATTGTATTTCACTAAATGGAGAAAAAAATAAGAACAAAAAAATATTCATTTCTTTTTTTTTAATATTTATATTTTAGGTTGAAAAATCTTTTTGCTTATCAAATTGAGCACTGTTTCAGCGTCCTTTACTTGAAAGCCTTTTTTAGCGTAAAGTAAGTAG
>JAHQWI010000049.1 GCA_029856085.1 Promethearchaeia archaeon
GTTTTGAATTTTGAGTTTGATTTGTTAAATCAATTGATTTTCTTATACCAATTTTAAGTTTATTGATATCCGCCCACCCTAAAATTGTAACTGCAGGAGCAGAAATCACCGAAATGTTATCCATTGTTAAAATTTCAGAGATAATTTCAAGATTCTTAGAATATTTATACTCATAAAAAAGATATGACTTTGGTTTAACAATTGATAACATGATTCTTTGGGAAAATTCCGATGAATAAAGTGAAATATATTTCTTATCCCCATGTTTTTGAATCCCATCAAACTTAAGTCTTGAAGGAACAAAAAATATTGCTGATGAATCTACATCTAACCCACTTGATTCAAAAATTGCTTGCATTCCGGGAGCCCATTGCCGCCTAACAATATCTCTTGACATATGAAACCATTTCAGCATCGATAATTTACTATTTGTTGTCCCTGAAGTATGACAAAAAATTATTGGGTCAGAAGTTTTATAGTTATTTAGAAAATCATCTAAATCTATTGAGAAACTTCTAGAATCAGTTGTTTCGGATTTTATCCTATTGAAAAGGTCTGACACAGATGATAATCCCGAAAGTTTTAATGATAATTCTTCATATTCCTCTCTAGAACCTATTTTAAGCCAATTTTGCCAATTTATCCTTTCTATATTTGAAAAAGATTCATTGAAGTTATTTTGAACTTTTTCATCAAAGTCATGAGACTCCAAAATATTCTCCTACATTCAAAGTTTTATTTTAACAAATAGATGGCAAAAAAAACGATATTTTCAAATTCTGATTATAATAAATAAGGAAAAAAAGAATTATATTATTTTCCGAAAATAATTATTTGTTTTAAAAATGATCTAAAATACCATATAACCCCGTCTCAGAATCTTGGAATATAGGCAAATGTGGTGGCAGATAGGTAAATATTATTAAAGAAAGTCCGATTCCTAAAATAATTATCATTGAAATAATACTTATCCATCTTGGTAATTTATTTATAGTTATAATTTTATAACTAACAAATTGAGCAATAATCACCCCAATATAAAAACTTAAAATGTCTACAATAAGAATTTCAATCCCAAGAATGGCTGTATATGAATAAAATACAATTAATATGGTACCAATACTTATTATTGCAGCAATACTTCTTCCAATGATAATATTATTTGCTTCTTCTTTTATAAATTTATATTCGATTAAAGAAAATATTACTAAAGGCCAAAAGGGAAGTTTAAGATGTTCCCAAACACTTTCATTAACTGCCGCAATTGCTCCAATAGGAGGCCAAGAAAAAAGCCATTCAAATACGAAGTGGAATAAAGTTCCAATGATAATGATAAAAATTATACCGAATATTTCCCACTGTAATATTTTGTTCTTCATGTTTTCAACTTTAACTCTTTTAAAATTTTAATTTCAGTTATGTTAAAAAAAAAAAAAGTGTTTATTTATGTTATTCTTAACAGATTTAATTAAAAAATAATTCTGTTTATACTTTATAAATTTATTCTAAAATGTGTCTTATCTTTATTAGAATTTATAATAATTACTTTATTATTTCTAAATTAAAATTTGAAAATTTCAAGTGTTAAGAAAATACCGGTTTGATTTAATATGAAAGCAGCTGTGTATGATGGAACAAAAATAGCAATAAAAAATGTTCCCGATCCTAAAATAAAAAAAACTCAAGCCTTAGTTCGTGTCAAAATGGTAGGAATATGTGGGACAGATTTAGCAATTTTAAGCGGAGATTTGCCAACTCCTACTCCAATTATTTTAGGTCATGAATTTGTTGGAGAAGTTGTAAAAATAGGTAAACAGGTTGATCCATCTTGGTTAAATAGGCGAGTAACTTCTGAAATTAATAGTAATATTGATTTTAATTGTTATTATTGTAAGCAAGGGCTATTTACTCAGTGTCGATCCCGAAAAGCTATTGGTATTGACATAGATGGAGCTCTTGCGGAATATATTGCAATAGAATCTTATTTACTACATGAAATCCCTGATTCTATTTCGTATTCTGATGCAACTTTTATCGAACCCCTTGCTGCAGCTTACCAAACATTCGAAATGATGCCAATTGATAAGGATGATAAGATTATAGCGGTATTTGGTATTGGAAAGCTGGGATCGTTGATTACGCAAGTGGCATTATCGAAAGGATTAATATTAATAGTAATAGATAGTTCAGATAAAAAACTTAATCTTGCCAAGGAATTTGGTGCTCAGCATTTAATCAATAGATTAACATGTAAGGATGTTCCTAATGAAATAAAAAACATCACTAAAGGATTGGGAGCTGATATTGTAATTGATACTACAGGTAATCCAGATGCTCTCATGGAGATTATTGCTTCTTGCAGAACTCGAGGAAAAATTCATGCAAAGAGCACTCATGGGCTTGGAGCCCCTATCAATCTCACAGAATTGGTCGTTCGCGAGCTTACGCTTTATAGTAGTAGATGTGGCCCATTTGAAAAAGCAATTGTAGGATTGAGTTCTGGAAGTATTGAAGTAAAACAATTAATTTCGAAAAAATTCAAATTAGATGAAATAAATAAAGCTTTTGACTCTTATAAAAACAACCGTGATCACATTAAAACTATTGTTCAAATCTAGTATTAATTTTTTATGGCTCTTATCAAAATTCAATTATATACAAGATAATTAATAAAAAAACATTGAATTTTTTAGAAAATAAATTTTAATTAATAAACATACCTTTAAAATCATAATTTGTTTCTTTTAAGGAAAAGCACTTATGCATACTACTGAATTACAATCGACTGATAATGATTCTGAGAACGGAATAATTAGAGAAGAAATTAAATATCAATATTTTTGGTATCTCTTTATGCTATTTACGATTTATTTAGCTTCATTGGTCATTCCTGCTATATTATTTATGACTTATATGATTCTTTTTTTCTTACCACATTTTTTAGAAACTACAAGTTTTATCGCGCTTTTTACTGAATTTAAACCCATGATGGCATTAATATCTATGCCCTTGGTTCTTATTGGTTGTTATCTAATCCGTTTATTTTTTGTGGGATTAACCACTCGTGCTTTTTGGAAATCGAGCGAAAAAAAATCCCCTAGTAAAAATGGGATAATCCCGAGAAATTTTCCAAGTAGAATTCTCAAGTATTATCATATTAGGAGCTTTTTAATTAAGTATGGAAAAAACTCCTTCATGAAAGGTATCTTTCCATGGCTTAGTAATTGGTTCTTCACCTTTATCGGAGCAAGCAAAATCGGAAAAGGTACAACATTCGAAGAATCAGTAAGTAATGATAAATTTATTGAAGTAGGGAAGAACTGTTATATCGGGGTTAATTCTGCCATATCCAGCCACGCTACTGAGGGAATTTTTGGGAATATTTCTTACTTTAATGTAAAAGTGGGAGATAATGTTACTGGAGCAGTAATGAATATCGTTGGCCCTGGATCAGAAGTCTACGACAACTCTTTTTTACTTCCAATAGCTTCAACTCCAAAACACAGTGCACTAAAAGGAAATAATTATTATTGGGGGCTTCCATTAAGAAAGATATTTAGAAAAAAAACTATGAAATATTTAGATATAACATCTGGCGATTTAGAAAAAAATGAGAATATTGAAGGGTATAAAGATAAAAAATTATTAAGACAATTGAAAGAGAAAGAAAGTATAGTAGAGAAAACAGATGAGATTCCTAATAGCACACAAATGTTGGATGACCTACAGGAAGAAAAAATAGATATTAATAAATTATCAGAAGAAGAATTAGCACTTGATTTCACTACAAGTAGCGCAATTTCAAGGGTAAATATAAAATTTTTAATTGTCTATATTCCTATTTTTTGGCTTTCTGGTATGCTAGTAACCATAATGTTTTATACATTCACTTTTTATGTTCGAAACTGGTTGGTTATGGCATTTTTTTTACCAACGATGGTCATCCTTATGTGGTTTGTTTTTATACTGGCTTGTTTCTTCTTCAGTAAATTATTTTTAACTTTAATCAATTTAATACATAAACCTAAAGAAGGTATCTTTAAATCCGAAGTTGGAGACACTAATTGGGAATTTTGGTGTTTACGAACCGAATTAAGGAAGATTGTTCTATGGCTTATACGTAATTGGCCTCTTCCGTGGATGGACATATTAGCCTTCAAATTTTTTGGGGGAATAAGAATGTCTCTTTCCAGTACTTTATATGATTCATGGTGTGATGGTGAATTTATTAAATTTGGGCGTAAAAACCTTGTAGGTCAAGGGGCTGTGGTGATGAGCTCAATGGTCGTTGGAAAATATTTAATAATTAAAGAGGTTATATGCGATGATTTTGCTGTGATAGGAGGACAATCAACCATTGCACCTGGAACAATAATAGGTAAAGATTCCGTTGTTGGCGCTATTAGTACAACCACATATAATCAAATTATCGAACCAGGCTGGATTTATTTTGGAATTCCTGTTATCAAGTTAAAGGAAAATAAATACGCTGAATCAAAAAGAGAAATTCTTATGAAAAGAGATGTAGACGAAGAAGAAAAGTATGAAATTGAACATGAAATCAATGTAGATGAGGATAAAAAAGATCTTGCTTAAAAAGCCTCTAATTTTTTAATTTATTTTCATATTTAATTGCTTTTTTAAAGACTCTTTTAATAAGTAATCAATTTTACAATTAGGTCATATTTTTAAAACATTGAGTTTTTTAGAAAAATTATCTTAATTACTAAATATAAATCAAAATTGAAAATTTAATAAAATGGCAACGATAGAGCAACAATCGACTGAGGATAGCTTAGAGGAAAAAACAGTTAGAGAAGAAATTAAAAATCCATATTTTTGGTATCTCTTTGTTCTTTTTGCAATTTATCTAGCTTCTTTATTAATTCCGGCTATTTTATTTATGACTTATATGTTTCTTTTTTTCTTACCACATTTTTTAGAAACTACAAGTTTTATCGCGCTTTTTACCGAGTTTAAACCTTTTTTAGCATTAATCTCCATGCCTTTTGTTCTCATTTGTTGTTATCTTCTCCGGTTATTTTTCATAGGTCTAATTACACGTGGCTTTTGGAGTTTGAGCGAAAAAAGGTCACCAAGTAAAGAAGGGATTATACCAAGAAATTTTCCTAGTAAAACATTGAATTACTATCAAATGAGAGGTTTTATGCTTAAATATGGAAAGAATGCTTTTATGAAAGGGCTTTTTCCTTGGCTCAGCAACTGGTTTTTTAATTTTATTGGAGCTAGTAAAATTGGTAAAGGTACAACATTAGAAGAATCTGTATGTAATGATAAATTTATTAGCATAGGCGAGAATTGTTATATTGGAGTAAATTCAACCTTAACGAGCCATCTAATTGAGGGGATTTTTGGCAATATCTCCTATTTTGAAATTAAAGTTGGTAATAACGTAACCGCTTCTGCAATGGCTAATATTGCTCCTGGATGTGAGGTTTTTGAAGATTCTTATCTATTACCTCTAGCTTCTACACCGAAACATAGTGTATTAAAGGGAGGAAAAAACTTTTATTTTGGAATTCCGATGAGAAGAATCTTTAGAAGAAAGATTATGGAATACTTAGATGTTAAACCAGAGGATTTAGAAAAAAATCAAAATATCAACGGCTATAAAGATAAAAATCTGTTAAAAAAATTAAAAACCATGAAGGATATAAAACAATCTGAAATTTTTCCTAAAAACGAACAAGAGTTCACAGATTCAAATGAAGATAATATTGATATAAATAATATAAATGAAGAAGATTTAAGAATTGATTTTACGACAAGTAGTGCAATTTCAAGAGTTAATCTAAAATTTTTAATCGTATACATTCCTATATTTTGGCTTTCTGGTATGCTAGTAACCATAATGTTTTACACATTTACCTATTATGTTGGACATAATAGGTGGTTGGTTATGGCATTTTTTTTACCAACGATGGTCATCCTTATGTGGTTTATTTTTATTATAGCTAGTTTCTTTTTTACTAAATTATTCTTAATTTTAATCAATTTAATACATAAACCTAAAGAAGGAATCTTTAAATCTGAAGTTGGAGATCCTAATTTCGAATTCTGGTGTTTACGGACCGAATTAAGAAAAATAGTTTTATGGCTTATACGAAATTGGCCTCTTCCTTGGATGGATATATTAGCTTTTAAATGGTTTGGTATAAAAATGACTCTTTCAAGTTCCTTATTTGACTCGTGGTGCGATGGTGAATTTATAAAAATGGGAAGACGCGTTCTAATAGGACAAGGTGCTACCATCATGTCATCTATGGTTGTTGGAAAATACTTAATAATTAAAGATGTTATTCTTGATGATTATGTAGTAATCGGAGGTCATTCTACTATCTCTCCAGGAACAATAGTAGGTAAAGATTCAGTCGTTGGAGCTATTAGTACAACTACTTATAACCAGATTCTTGAACCAGGATGGATATATTTTGGAATTCCCGTCATTAAGTTAAAGAAAAACCGATATGCTGAAGAAAGACGTGATATTGTTATGAAAAAAGATGTAGATGAAGAGAGGAAGTTTGAAGTTGAGCATGAAATTAACATTGAAGAAGACAAAAAAGATCTTACCTAGGACGTCTCAACTCTAATCTATTTTCAATGTAAATTGTTGTTCTAAAAATCTTTTCAAATTCGAACATGTAATTTTTAGACTTTGTTTTGTATTATAAAATTGATCCTTTCTAGGGCAATCATCATCAAGTAAGCATTTTTTTTTGTCAATATCATAGATTAATGGATAAAATCTACATCCTTGAGGTCGAAATTCATAAATCTTGCATTTCTTTGCAGAGTAATTTAAAAAAACGCAATGACCTTCAATATTTTTTAGTTGGAATCGCTCATTTTCATTTTTAAAAACAAAATCACCTTCTCCTATATTATCAATTGAGTTTTTCTTTATCAATTCGATATCTTCAAAAGAAAGAATCATTTCTGTATCTAAACAACATTTTCCACAGTTTTCACATTTGTTTTTCATAGCAAATCTTTATCTATGCTTAAGACTCATAAATTTAAAAGGAAAAAAATATCTATTAAAATATAATAAGGATCAATTGCAAATCAAAGCTTTTAATGGTAGAAATGAACAACGAAGACAGTGAAATTGAACATCCCTCTTCTAATGAATTGAATAATGAAGTCATAAAAGAGGAGGTAAGTGTTCAATTTCATTTGTATATTATTATTTTCTTTATTATTTATTACATTTCATGGGTAATCCCCGGATTTGTTTTATTGTTATACTTTTTCTTTCCCTTTCGGATATACTTTTTAGAAAATCTTAGTTTTATATCAATTTTTACTGGTTTCAAATCATTGATATCTCTTTTATTTATGCCATTAGTTCTTATAATGTGCTATTTACTTCACTTATTTCTGATAGGGTTAATCACAAGACTTATATGGAGAATTACGGAAAGAACATCTCCATCGAAATCTGGAATTATTCCGCGAAATGTAAAAAGTAGAACAGCAAATTATTATCATATCAGGGGTTTTATGATAAAATACGGAAAAAACACTTTTAATAAGGGGATATTTCCATGGTTATCTAATTGGTTTTTTAATTTTGTTGGTTCAAACAAAATTGGAAAAGGTACAACCTTTGAGGAGTCTGTAGGTATGGATAAATTTATAGAAATTGGCGAGAACTGTTATATTGGGGTGAATACTACTTTAGCGAGCCATCTCATCCAAGGGATCTTCGGCAATATCTCCTATTTTAAAATTAAAGTCGGTAATAATGTAACATCTGCTGCATTAGGCAATGTTGGTCCGGGAAGTGAGGTTTTTGAAGATTCATATCTATTACCTCTAGCTTCTACACCGAAACATAGTGTATTAAAAGGAAATAAGAACTTTTATTTTGGAATGCCTATGAGAAGAATCTTTAGAAAAAAGATTATGGAATACTTAAGTGTTAAGCCAGAGGATCTAGAAAAGAATGCGAATATTGAAGGGTATAAAGATAATAAATTGTTAAAACAATTGAAAGAGAAAGAACGTAGATTAGAGAAAACTGATAAAGTTCCTACTAACACACAATTGTTGGATGACCTACAAGAAGAAAAAATAGATATTGATACTCTTTCAAAAGAAGATTTGGCGATTGATTTCACTACTAGCTCTGCGATAAGTAGAGTGAATATAAAGTTCTTGTTAGTCTATATACCAATATTTTGGATTTCAGGTTTACTTATTACTATACTATGGTATTGGTATTCCGGGGATATAATAGATGGAAATTCTATAAGATTTCATTTACCCTTTTTTCTTTTTTTTCCTGTCATCTTATTTGGATTGCTATACATCTTTATAATAGCGTGTATTCTTTTCAGTAAATTACTTTTAATATTAGTAAATTTAATTCATAGACCTAAAGAAGGTGTTTTTAAAGCGCTCATAGGAGACACAGATTTTGAATTCTGGCAGCTCCGAACTCAAATAAAGAAAGTCTCTTTATGGTTTTTACGGAATTCACCATTTCCATGGGTAGACGTAATAGCTTTTCAGCAACTTGGGGTTGATATGGATTTTTCAAGTCATTTAGCTGATACGTGGTGTGACTCTGAATTCATCAAATTAGGTCGTAAAGTTATGATCGGCCAGGGGGCATGCATTATGTCGAGTATGTGTGTTGGAAAATACTTATTAATTAAGGGATG
>JAHQWI010000050.1 GCA_029856085.1 Promethearchaeia archaeon
ATACCTCTATATGTATTAGGATATTATCTTTGGTTTTTGAAAATTTAAACATAAAAAACTAAAAAATGGTCTATTTAAGATTTTTATTTTAGATTATGTGTTCTTTATTTATAGTTGAAATTAAACAAATTCGGAGGGATAAACTAATGAAAAAAATAGTTATAATTGGCGGAGGAATCGCAGGGTTATCTGCGGGATGTTATGCTAGAATGAATGGTTATGATACCCATATATACGAGCTGCATGATGTCCCTGGAGGACTTTGCACTGCTTGGAAGAGAAAAGGATATACCTTTGATTGTTGTATTCATTGGCTGGAAGGTACTTCCCCCGATTCAGAGTTTCATGAAATTTGGCAGGAGCTGGGAGCATTACAAGGCAAAAAAATTTATTATAAGGAGATTTCTATAAAAATATTCCTAAAGGACCAAGTTATTAATTTCTATAATGATCCTGATAAATTAGCAGAGTATTTAAAAGAAATTGCTCCAGAAGATAATGAAATGATAGATGAATTAGTATATGCCCTGAGAAAGTTTTATCTCCTAAATGATATGCCTTTAACAAAAGCTAAAGAAGTATTTACTGTTATTGATAAAATAAAGATGATAAAAAGCTTTATCCCCTTTATTAAATTCTTTAAGAAATATGGTAATGGTACGGTAGATGAATTTGCGAATAAATTTAAGAATCCTATTTTGCAACAGGCCATACCAGCTTTATTGGCTGATACAAAATTGAAGTTTTTTTTGGGGATTCCTTTTTTATTAGCAACCAAGGATTCTGGTTTTCCACAAGGTGGTTCTCTGAATTTCGCCAAGAGTATAGAACAGAGATTTATTAGCTTAGGTGGTAAAATTCATTATAGTTCAAAAATTAAAAAAATATTAGTAACAAATAATGAAGCTGTGGGCATACAATTAGAGGATGGCACAGAGATTAAAGCGGATATTGTTATTTCTGCTGCAGACGGCTATAGTACTATCTTTAAAATGTTAGCTGGTAAATTTATAAATAAAAAAATCAGAAATTGTTACGAAAATGAACCTGTATTCCCATCCTATTTGCAGGTATCTATTGGTGTGGATATGGACTTGTCAGACGATCCCAATCTTAATTCAATTTATAATTTATATAAACTTGACAAAACAATAATGTTAGCTGGAGAAGAAAAAAATTATATCTACCTTAAAAGCTATGCTTTTGATCCGACATTTTCCCCCAAAGGTAAAACCACTCTTGTGGTGGGTTTCACGAGTGATCCTGAATATTGGGATAAAATTTATCAGGATAAAGAAAAATACAAACAGGAGAAAAAGAATGTGGAAGGAGTAGTTATCTCCTATTTAGAGAAGATTATCCCTAACATCCAAGAAAAAATCGAAGCAATCGATGTGGCAACGCCAATGACTATTATTCGCTATACTAATAATTGGAAAGGTTCCACGATGGGTTGGGCTAATCCTTTTTCTGTGAAGATCCCCAGAACATTGCCTAAGTTGAAAAACTTTTTTATGGCTGGTCAATGGGTAGGTGATACAGGTGTATCCGGTGCTGCTAAATCTGGTAGAGATTGCTTGGAGTATATTTGTAAAAAGGACAAAAAAAAGTTCATAGCTACTAAACCATGATATTTATTGGTAAATCGAAGGATAAAATTATGGAAAATTACCAAACTTCAGGGAATTTCGATTATAAAAACCAAATAAAATGATAATTTACTTATCTAGATTAACACTAATTAAATCAAGAAGCCATCTTTTTATTTGGGTAAGATTTCTAATAATACCAGATATAAGATTCTCGGGAAAGTTTTGTTCGTGGTTTAATCTCTGAGCGGTCTCCATCCATTTATTTAAGGCTAGTTGTACAAGACTTGCTCCTTCGGCTTCCATGAAGATCGGAATAACAGCAGCAGATTCTCTAGCATCGCCAATGGCAAAATATACTCTTCGATTATTACCTTTTAGCATTACCAAATTAGCACATTCATCAAGCTTTCGTTCAACTAGAATACTTTTTAAGATCTGAGCTTTCAAATTTTGATCTTTTGATATAAATATCTCTTTCCTTCTTTTAAGAGTGGGTTGAATTTCAGATACTAATTTATCTCCCGTACCCCCTTGACTGAAATACTTAGTAATTTTTAATCCACTTTCTAAAGCCTCTATAGATGTAAATTTTTTAGTATTTGAATATAAAACAGCTTTAGAACCTGGTTGATCTTCACTGGAAGATAATTTCATATAAATATTTCTTATAGTCACGGAATTACACGTATGATAGGCTATTTCAAACAACGCTCTAGGTATTAAGGAACTATAAGGTTCTTCTATATGTTTGGAAAGCCACTGTGAAGTAATAACACCATTAAATTGAGATAAAAGTCGGTTTTCCATAACAATTCGCTATATTTTTGTATAAATAAAGTTAGATTAAATTTTATTAAAATATAGTACTTCTAGTTTTTAATTATTTTTATTTCTAATTGAGTAGAAATTTTAAATTTGTTGAGGATTTTTACTTCAGAGTTATTTGCTTATAAGCCTTCTCGAACCTTTCAACAGCAGAGATAATATCTTCTTTTTTTGAGCCTATTGCTGCATTCATGACAATATAGGGGGTTGGATAATTTTCGCAACATGTGCCAAATGCATCTTCTTTTGGATTATACACTCGAGGTCCAGTAACTCTTAGATTATATAATGCTCCACCAATTGCAAATAAATGTTCTTCTTTTAAATTTTCCAGAGATAAAGCCACGGCTACAGGATTATAAATTTCTAATATTCTCTCGTTCAAATTCTTTGCTACAATTGATAATTTTTCTTCAAGTAATTTTCTATTTTGCTGTTGTTCTTCAATCAATTTTTGATAACCATTAATTCCTAAAGAGAGCATAGATATTAAAAAATTAACAACTGGAGTAGCTGATGCCCGTCCAGCATAAGTCTGGCTGATTTTAATTATATTTTCTTTAGCGGGAGATGCAATCAGGGACCCTCCAACAGGAGTGAGAAAATTTTTATCAGTTGATTGAATTATCGCATCAACTCTCCCAGCATCTATTGCTGAACGAATCAATTTCATCCATTCCGGGCTCTGAACACCATAGGCATTGATAATAATATGGACAAGATCTTCTTCCTGTGCTAATTTACTAATTTCCTTTATGTTATCAGGTTCACGAGGCGGAAAAAAACTCGTAATTGAGATTATTGCATAACAATCATTATCAATATTAGTTTCTATATCCTCAGTTGGGATCCTTACTGCATCCCCAAAAATTTTACCTTTTATAATTTTAGCTTTAAGTCCCATTAATTCTATCGATTTTAACAATGATTTGTGGTCAATTTGAGGAATTAATACAGTTTTCTTACTACTTGAATATTTCTCATCCCCATCTGGCCGTAAAGCACCTAATGTTAAGGATAAAGACATCCCTGTACATAATGGAACTACAATTGCTTCTTTTATATTTGGTAGTCCATAACTCCTTAATATGTCTCGCGCTAAATAATTAGAGATTTCATACATTATTGATCCTCCAGGTGCTTTAGGTTGCGGAGCCGTTAGAAATCCACTTCTTCCTACTCCATGACAAAATCCTGCAGAAGTTTGTAGATGTAGTTTTGATACTATTCTTGCCTCTCTTTCTCCTACTCTTGCTGCATTGCTATCTTTATCAGTATCCATATTCGAAAGAGTCCGAAGGAGAAATTCAATTTGCTCATCACTCCAAGGTTCTTTTGGAACACTCTTTTGTTCAAACAAAGTTTTTATTGGTTTCATGAAATTATTAAGTACTATTTGCCCTCTATCTAGCATATTTTGAGGAATAGAGGAATTTTGAAAAAACTCACTTATCTTATTAAAATCAACCACGCAGCATCACTTATCCATTCATACAAAGTAAATAAAATAAATAAAGCATTTTGTCAAATAATTCTTTTGTTATTTTTTAATAAGAATATTCTAGTTGTTTGGAAAAATTATTAATAAAAATGTTCTGATTAGAGGAGAAAAAATAACACTCTGAATTATCTAGAAGAATTAAGTAAAATTAAAAAGATAGAAAAAAATAGACTAATTTTATGGGAGAAAATTGGCGGCCCTCGAGGGGAATCGAACCCCTATCCCTCCGCAGGATAACTGGGTTTGAAGCCCAGTGTCAGAGACCACTCTAACCGTCAAGGGCCAAAAATTTTTATTTAAATACTTCTGAAACTCTTTTATTTTCTTCAAATAATGCATTAGCCTGTTCCATACAGGAGGTAATATCAATCTGTTGAGGACATTTATCAAGACAATCTCCACATTGTATACATAATATAGCTGCTCCTTCAACTTCTTCACCAGCAGCTTTCCTTTTTTCAAAGTCTTCCTCTGATTTTGCCATCCTATTATAGAAAAAAGAAATTCTTGGTCTACCACGGTCACCCCAATAGTAGAGGTCATTTATCATTCTAAGAACTCCAGGTATTGCGACCCCATTTGGGCATGGTAAGCAATAACCGCAACTCGTACAAGGGACCATAATATATTTACTATATGCTTCACGTAATTCAGAAATCGTTTGCAATTCTTCTTTGGTGAGGGTATTAATTACTGATTTGCTGGCGGATTCAACATTTTCCACAACTTGTTGCATAGAACTCATCCCACTTAATACCACTGAAACTTCTGGATGGCTCCATACAAATTGTAAAGCCCAGTCAGGCATACTTCTTTTCACATCTGATTTGTCAAGCACTTCTTTTATTTCAGGTTTTCTATCCAAAACATTGTCAGGAATAGCTAGCTTTCCTCCCCGAATTGGTTCCATAATTATCAATGCAATACCCTTACTACCAGCGTATTGCACTCCCTTTGTACCAGCTTGATATTCAACATCAAGATAGTTATATTGGATCTGACAGCAATCCCAATTATAATAGTCAATAATTTCTTTAAATACTTCATAATTATCATGAAAAGAAAAGCCGATATATTTAATTAATCCTTTAGCTTTAGCCTCTTCTATTTTTTCGATTAAATTTAGGTTTTTAATCTTCTCAAGCCTACTTCTATTTAATCCATGAAAGAGATAAATATCAGGATTAGTTTGTAATCGTTCAATTTGTTCATTGAGAAATTTATCAAAATCTTCTGCTTTTTTTACCATCCAGAGGGGTGATTTAGTAGCCAGATGGACTTTTTCACGATATCCATCCTTTAAAGCTTTTCCCACAACAACTTCACTTTGACCATTATGATAAGGATAAGCTGTATCAACATAATTCACACCATTGTCAATTGCATATCGAATCATCTTGATTGCTTCTTCTTCATTTACTTTTAATGGATTATATACCGGTAATCGCATCGCCCCAAAACCAAGAGCAGAGACTTCCCAATCAAGTGAACCCATTTTTCTATACTTCATATTAATCTCTATTATTGTTTTTAATATAATTAATGCAAAAAATATACAATTCTAATTGAAGTTTATTCTTTATTTCCTTCAGAAAAAATTATTGTTTAGATATTATATTGTCTTATAATATATTCTTTTTTAAGTAGATCTAATTTAAATAATGATTTACTAAATTTGAACTGTTTTTCTCTTTATAAATAAATAACTGCTATTTTCTTAAAAAAACAAATAATATGGGAAAATGATATGAGTAGTGATGTAGATCTCACAATCGCTTTAAATTTACTTGAATGTCCCTTTCATTCAGCTTGTTCTCTTCCAAAAATTAATTTCTTATGTAAAATTCCAGAATGTAAGAACTGTTCAGAATATATTGCTAAATTAGAAAAAATAAAATAAAAATTACTCTGCAATTTTATCTTTTTTATCGTCAATAGTGGCTCTTCTCACTCTAAGAGTCAAGAGTGCTAGATTAAAATATATAAAAAATTATTATTTTAAATATTGATGTCTTCTTATTATATCATCCAACGTGGGTCTCCTTGCTTTTCTTGACCCGATTTGAACATTGTAGACTAGTTCAAGGAAATGTGTGATTAAATAGGCAGTAGCTCCCCAGATAGTATAAGTTTGCCCATTTTCTTCGTTAAAATAGTTAAAATAAAAAACAGGGAATTTTTCATCAGCTACACTAAACTCTTGCTCAGTGAAGTTAATTTTATTTATAAAAAAATCAATTGGGACTTTCAAGATTTTTTGAACTTCTCTCTCATCTCTTTTGAGTTTTTGGCTGTTACTTATAAGTCCGAGAAATGGGGTAACAATAAATTTCGAAATAGTAGGAAAATCATCTAAACACCCTATAATTCTAACATTACTCCTAGGTACACCTATTTCCTCCTCAGTTTCTCTCAAAGCTGTATCTTTTAAAGATTTGTCCACTTCAGGTTCAAATTTCCCACCGGGAAAAGACATTTCACCCCTATGTCTTGTACCCATATTTGAACGGTGAATTAAAATAAGCTCATAAGGTTCATTTACGTGGGGGATTATTGAGAAAAGAACTGCTGCTTTTGTAAAGAACCTATCATTAAGAGAAGGCCTTGAAGGAGAATCGCAGGGATATATTTTCTTCTTTATCAGATTTTCGTTGAAATTCAAGTTTTTCGATATAAGCAAAAATTTAAAATTATTTGAAAATCATAATATTTATTCCTAAAAAAGTTTTTAGCAAGTGTAAAATCATGAAGCTTCCCAAGGAACTTAGAGATAAAAGAGATATAGGAGGAACGGCTAAAAAAAGAAAATGTTCAGTACTTGACTGTAATGAGAATGCGATTCGTTCTCTCTCAGAGAATGCATGGAAGAAATTTGTGGAAAAAGCAGGATTAAAACTTAAAGATAGTTCCAGTCATAAAATTTATTTGTGTAAACCGCACTATAGTCAATCTAATAAATTTCGAAAAATACAAGAAAAGAATTTCCAGAAGAAAGGTTTTCTAGATAATTCAGCTTCTCTTAAAAAAGGAAAATGGGAGATTTAAGGGATTCCTGTCATTTTATCATAAAAAATGTTTATCAAATTATGTTGTCCTTGCGCTATCCCTACTGTTAATAAAGAAAGTGCTATAATTAGAATAATAATACCAATTATCTTGTTTCTCATGTTTATCGAATTTAAAAATATTACCTAATAAAAATAGTTTTACTAATACTTTACTTTGTCAATTCTTCTAATGTTTTGATTTTAGTGTCAATTTTTTTTAACCTCAAATCAAAACGTTTATCGTTTCCTTGATATTGCTCTTCTGAAATCTCTTTTGCGTGGAATTGACCTTTGTTAAGTTTGCGCTCACTAGATAACTCTGCTTTTTCTAGTTTTAAATCTTGAATCCATAGTTTCATACCTACAGTTAAATCTTCTCTTTGTGTCTCCAAATCTAATTTTTCTTGTTTGTATTTTTCCCTTAATTTTTCAAAGGTTTCTTTATCCACTTTATGTAATTTATGTTCACGGCTTAAATTCTCGAGGTGTAACACTTTAGTATCGATATCATTATTAATTCGTTGAACAATGAAAGGTTCTTCTAAATTTTGTTTAACAACGGTTTCTTTTTGTTTCATTTCGTTTATTAGAGTTTTAATTGCTTCGAGTTTAATATTGACTTCGTTCTTGAAGGCGGTATCATATTCATATCTAGTATCTTTAGTTAATTTCGAAATTTCATTTAGCTTATCGATTAAAACCTTTTTATTTAATTGAATATCATTGTATTCAATATAATATACCATTTGTTCTTTTACATCTTCGGGAAGGGGTTTTACGTCTTTTTTTTCTTTTGATTTCTTTGATTTCTTTTTACTTGTATCATTTTCTTCCAATTCTAATATTTCTTTATCTTCTTCCTCTGCTATTGGTACCTCTTCTTTTGGTTTTTTTTCAGGTTCCTCTTTTTCCTCTTTTTTCTTAGTATCTTTGATCTCAGGCTTCTTTTCTCTTTTTGGGATATCCGCAAGAAGCGGTTTCCCACATATGATACAAAATTTATCAGAATCTTTTACTGGATTGCCACAGTAAGGACAGAACTTGGCCATAGGCTTCACATAAGAAATTTTTATTATATTATACTTAAAATGAAATTAATAAATAAAAGTAATCGAGTCCAATTTTTAAATATTCTTTAACATTTTAAATTTGAAAAAAAATTGTTCTTCTATAATAGTTTTAAAAAATTTATTGAAATTGCATTACAGCCTTTTTGCGTTTAGATATTGCTCAATTTTAGCTTCACGTATCTTTCTTGAATTTTTCTGGTTATATTTTCCTGGAATGAATATGACCTCTTTATTTTTTACAGCTTCTAAAGATAGATCGACTACATCCTCGGCAGCCATCCATGCTTCTTTAGGAAACCAATTTCGTTGAAAACCTCGCATTGATTCTGTGTCATGGAACTCAGAATATGTGAATCCTGGACACAGACTTTGAATATAAATATTGGTATCTTTATTTTGATTATGTAATAATTCACTGAAAACTGTGAGCGCTGTCTTAGTACTTGTATACATTACACCCATTTGACTTTTAGTTACCGCTGCAGTAGATGACGTATTTATAATAACTCCTCGATTTCTTTTCGTCATACCTGGAATAACGGCGTGACAAAACATTACTGCGCTTGTAAAATGGACATTAATCATATTAATATGT
>JAHQWI010000051.1 GCA_029856085.1 Promethearchaeia archaeon
CTGCACTTTCTTAGAAAAGGAAAAATAGAGAGCAGCCAAAAGGTACTTATCTATGGGGCTTCTGGAAGTGTGGGCACCTATGCAGTTCAGCTCGCTAAGCATTTTGGGGCCGAGGTTACCGGAGTATGCAGTACAACGAATTTAGAGATGGTGAAGTCCCTTGGAGCAGATAAAGTTATTGATTACACTCAAGAGGATTTTTCCAAAAGAGGTGAGACCTATGACATTGTTTTTGATACAGTAGGTAAGAGTTCATACTCAGATGTTAAAAAATCCTTGAAAAAAAAAGGATTCTATCTTCAAGCAGTCATGAAGCTGGGCCAAATAATCCGAAGTATTGGGAGTTCTATAAAAGTAGTAGGAGGGGTAGCGACTGAAAACACGGAAGATCTAATTTTCCTCAAAGAGCTTATTGAAGCTGGGAAGCTAAAAGCGGTCATAGATAAACGTTATCCGTTTGAAGAAATTGTAGAAGCTCATCGTTATGTTGATCAAAGGCACAAAAAAGGAAATGTTGTAATAACCCTGGAGGAATAATTATGAAAGCAGTTATGTATGAGAAATATAGCCCTCTTACTTAGCTTAAAAAATAAAATAATAATATAAATTCATAATGTCCAGTATTGAACAATCATTGGGAAATTTAGAAGGAATAGCTTCTCAGCTTACCAATATTGGAGGTGTCTCAGGAGATTTGGGGAGATATGAAGAAACAATAAAAAATTATGAAGAAGTGTTGAATATCATGGAGAATTTAGGTAATAAACCAGGGATTGCCAGATCACTAAATAACCTCGGGATAATATATTTTAAATACAAGAAAGACTCTCAAAAATCTCTTGATTTCTTGCAGCGAGCACTTGAAATTTATAAACAATTGAACATTCCTCAGATGGTAA
This sequence comes from Promethearchaeia archaeon, assembly GCA_029856085.1. Taxonomy (GTDB): domain Archaea; phylum Asgardarchaeota; class Lokiarchaeia; order Sigyniarchaeales; family SOKP01; genus Loki-b32. The sequence goes on from JAHQWI010000051.1 coordinate 900, forward strand.
AATCAACTCATGATAGCATAGATTTTATCAAAAAACAAATTTTATGATTACAAAAAATAAAATAGGAATTATAATAAGATAAGCTATGACGTTAAAACAACTATTTGAGAGACCTACTTCAAGAAATATAAAGATTTTAATAATTATTGGTTTAATTTTATGTTTTGCTGTAATTCCTGTTATGCAGTATTTCACGAGTTTATCTGGATTTCCTGCACAGATTTTTTCAAGTCAGTTAAGTTTCAATGGAGATTCAATGAAATCCTTTTATGCTGTTACAGATATTGGAATTTATCGTGTGACCGCCTTGTTGGATTATATTTTTATGGTGGGCTATGGGACGATTCTTTTTAGTGTATCTATACTAATCGCGAGAAGGTTTGGAGTATCTTCAAAAATCGGACAGATTAGTGTTTTTATTGCAATCTGCGGAGTAGTAGCTGCCTGCTGTGATGGAATTGAAAATGTGTTCATTCTAGCTATGCTAGGAGATCCTACTGGATTCCCTAGTTTCTTAGCCATTTCGCATTCGATATTTGCATTGATTAAATGGATTTTATTATTTATTAGTATCATTTGGAATGCGATCTTTGGAATATATTCATTATTTAAAAGAAATGAAAAAAAAGCAATTCAACCTAATAGCTCCTAAATTTTTTTTTACCTTAATCTTTTAACTGAAAGAAAACTTATTCTGAATAGAGTTCAGAAAGCCTCTTTCTATAATCTATATTTGGAAGGTTTTCAATGCTATAAGGTAAAGTGGCATCATCAGGAATCGGATTGATATAAATATTTCTAAAGAATTCATTCTGCATCCTACAAAATGAAGAACGATGCTTGTAAGCTGGATGATGGATCATTTTTTTCCAGATTTTTTTTAAAGGAGCATCTCGAACATTACCGAAAGAAATTGGGGTAAAATCGCAAGGAGTTACCTCTCCATATGCAGAAACGTAGTATTGAATATATGCTGCCAAACATCCAATACCTCCAAGATATGATTCAATGGAATTTTGCCAGGATTGAGCAGAAAGTGGAGGTTTTATTTGATTCTTTCTAATATATTCTGAAAATTGTCGGATTTCTTCTCGTTGCTCCATTTTAAGTAATTCACTTGTATCTTTAAGCATGTTCCCTGTTGGAACACCATCAAAAAGCATTACGTTGTCTAAATCCAATTCCTTTGCCAAACTATGAACTTCTTTATACTTTCCTTTTTTTGTTGATGATTGAGTCGCATAAGAAGATATTCCTACAAATATCCCTTTTTCTTTCGCAAGTCTAATCCCCTTCAAGGCAGTATCAAATAGGCCAGGCATCCCTCGCAATTCATTATGCTCATCTGGATTTGGACTATCTATACTTACATAGAGACAATATAGTCCTGCATCTGCCAATTTGTTAACATTCTCTTCAGTTAAAAGCAGTCCATTAGTAAATATAATGGGAACAGTTTTCTTTTTGTCAACATAAGTAACTAGATCAAAGATATCATTTCTAAGTAATGGTTCTCCGCCAGTAAATGCCAATACTGATATTCCCAGATTTTGACTTTCATCAATTAGTTTTTTAGCCTCTTCTGTTGTTAATTCTGGAATATCTGTTCTATAATGTTTCCCAGCACTGCAATGAATGCATTTACATTGACAATCATACGTAACTGCAAAAGTCATCGCAATCGGACGAGCATGGCGCAAGATACGACCTCTTAAGACATTCTTCATGGCGCGAAACATAGCTCTACTACCTACGGGTGGAGCAAAAGTGTTTGCTACTCGTTTTCCACGCCATCTTCCTAAATCATAATTCTTATAAAATTTAGCTTGAGCAATAAACATAGTGATTAATCGAAATCTGTCTACCAACGGATTTAAAAATCCATTACCAACAACTGTTCCATCATCAAGTTTTTTATAACTGATAAGCTTTTTACCAAAAACTTTCCAAATTACTTTTTCTCGAATCATAATATATTGATTGATATTTTTGAATATAGATATTAATATTAGTAGTCATTTTACGATTTCTTAGTAAGTAAGGTGGATAACAAATCAATAATAATTCCGTACCCTATCCCTGCAAGAAAACTTAGCAGATCAAGTAAACTTGTGGTTAAATAAAACTGCAACGAGACTAAAATTCCAAAAATAATCCCTCTTAAAATACTGTTTAGCCATTTGGAACGATTTCCATTTTTAATCAAATGAAAGTCCCCAGCAAAGCCAATTATTACTCCCATAATGACTCGATTATACCATAATCCGATTAAAAGAATTTCATTACCTGTCCATCCCCCTATTCTTCCGCTTGCACCTAAAATGCAGAATATTCCTAAAATTGCTCCTAATAATGTCGCAAATCCGACTCTTTTTATGTTTATCATATGAAGACCATCCTTGCAAACTATTTAAAATCTCGTTTTATAAAATAGTGAAGGTTTTACTTCTGAAGTTATTCATTGAGACCATTAGAAAGAAGGAATGATAAGTACTTATTTTCATATTTTATAATTTATAGAACATAAAGAGTAGAGTTATATATTTTCATAGAAAGTTATAACGTAATAATCGTAATTTAATAATTTATGTTGGAAATAAACCATGGATTTTGAAAAGGAATTCTCTAAAATGAAAGAGGGTAATACGTTTAAATACTTCTATAAAGGAAAATGGTGTGAGTCAAATACTGGCAAGACTATAACACTCCGGAATCCCTATAATAATGAAATCGTTGGGAATATTCAGTCTTGTAATAAAGAGGAAGCTGATGAAATAATAAGTTGTGCAAAAGAGAATGTTGCTTGTTGGAGTGATACTCCCATTAATGAGAGAGCTGAGGTTTTAAGAAAAGCAGCTGATATAATGACTGAATATTCTAAAGATTTAGGGGAAATTTTAATGAAAGAAATTGGAAAACCCTTGAATAGTGCAATTTCTGAGATTCTTAGAACAGCTGACATTTTTAATATGACTGCGGAATCTGGAACTCTTATGGGGGGAGAAACGATAATGGGAGATGCATTTGAAGGGTTTACACGAGAAAAAATATCTTTAACCTATAGAGTGCCTCTTGGTGTTGTTTTATGCATTGGACCTTTTAATTATCCATTCAATCTTACGGGTTCTAAGATTGCTCCTGCATTAATAGCAGGAAATTCCATAGTTATGAAGCCACCAACACAAGGAGCAATTACTCCTCTTCATTTTGGGGTGATTTTAGAAAAAGCAGGAGTCCCTTCAGGTGTTTTTAATATAATAACCGGACGAGGATCTGAGATCGGGGATTATTTAGTTAGTCATCCTTTAATAGATATGGTTAGTTTCACAGGTTCATCAGAAACAGGGAAAAATCTTGCGAAAGTAGCAGGTATGAAACCACTTCTTTTAGAATTAGGGGGAAAGGATGCTGCAATAGTGCTTGATGATGCGGATATGGAAATAACAACTAAAGCAATTGTATCCGGAGCGTTTTCTTTTAGTGGACAGAGATGTACTGCAGTAAAAAGAGTTATACCTATGCCCAATATTGCAGATGAGCTAGTAAAACGAGTAACAAATGAGGTTACTAATCTTAGCATAGGTGATCCTGCTGAAAGTAAGACAATAGGACCTTTAATAAACTCAAAACAATGTGATTATGTACAAGGATTAATTAATGATGCTTTAGATAAAGGGGCGTTATTAAAATATGGGAATAAAAGAGAGGGAAACATAATCTGGCCAACTGTTTTAGATAATGTCACTACAGATATGAGAGTTGCATGGGAAGAACCATTTGGACCAGTTCTTCCTTTTATTAGAGTTGAAAGTGTTGATAAGGCTATAGAAATATCAAATGCTTCTGAATATGGACTTCAAGGAATGATATTCACTGCGGATATTGATCTTGCATTTAACATTGCTCAAGAATTAGAAGTAGGAACAATACAAATAAATGGTAAAAGTGCTCGTGGACCTGATCATTTTCCATTTTTGGGTACTAAATCCTCAGGATTAGGCACTCAAGGAATAAAATATTCAATTGAAGCAATGAGCCGTCCAAAAGTAGTAGTTATGAATCTTACAGAGAAGGGCAAACTTATTCGTGAGTGTAGGGTAGATTAATAATTTATCGTCTAATGGATTATAATATCAAGGTTTTTTAAGCAATAACTCCTCCGTGATATTATGACACTTGAAAGAAAGGATGCTCCTAAAACCTTTATTCCTATTTTTATGATATGGATTTTCCTATGCAATCTTGTGGCGATAATCTTAGCAATTTTATGGAATATTCAATTTCCCGAGAGCTTTACCTTTGATCCAATGGTCTCAATGTACATCATCATTGCGATCAATGCTCTTAGCATCATTCTATTATATCCAATGCTCGGTATGGACCCAATAACTCCATTTCTAAAGGGTGCGCTCATTTGGTTTGCAGTAGTATCAATCATATATGTTATTTTGGGTTCTTACATCGCACTAATCCCGGGGACGATCCAATTGCTAGGAGACCTTTGGTTTCATTGGAAGCGGAATAAGCTGATAGGATAAATCTAAGCAAGAGAAATGGAACTATCTGATAACATTGGGTCGATATTAGTTATTAATTAAGTTAATGCTTCTGCTATGAATCGAATGAGAGTACAAACACTCAAAAAACCAAAGAGTTAGTATAAATAAAAGAATCTAATAAATGTTAAATTCTCTTCGACTATAAAAACTATAGTACTGAATCCTAATCTGCTAATTCTAAGCTCTCGATTATATAACTTACTCTAAATGCTTTTGAACAGAACCCGCAACGCATTATATCAAAATCATTTACCCTTGAGAGTAAAATCTTACTTGATATGGGATTTTTGCATTCAGGGCAAACCAAATCATTGTCTAATTTACCTGAATATTCATCTTTTTTATAGCCTTTTTTTTTCATTAATTAACACCGAAATATATATCATTTATTTACTGAAAACTTATATAAAAAGGATTAAGGTATAATGTTCCCCAATAAGATTTTCTCCCTTACGATAGAATCGTGAATTCTATTCATGATCTACACTTACTCCTCATATTTAGAAAATATATTAAATTTGTCAGAAAAGAAGTATTTTATATGATAATATTTTTTTTTCTAATATTGCATATCTACTAATTAAAACTAAGAAAATATTAGGATACTATCTTTTTACTAATTAGCGAAGCATATTATTAAATGTTTAAAAAGTGAAATAAAATGAAAACCCTTAGGGAATCTATCGAAATCAATGTCTCTCCCGAAGTTATTTGGGATTGGCTCTTACATATTGCAGAAAATTACCTTGAATGGCATCCTTCTCACATAAAAGCTAATTGGCAAACAGAAACAGGTAGTGAAGTTGGCTCCATTTTGTATGCTGAAGAAGATATTAATGGAGAGTTTTTAAAGATGAAATCTAAGTTGACTAAACTTATTCCAAACAGATTGTATAGATTTAAGACTGTAGGGACTTTAAAACTCATATTAGCTGGTGGTTCATTTGAAATCGAACCCTCTGAAAATGGAAGTATTTTCACAGCAACTCTAGACTTTCACATGGGCAAATTACTTTCGAAACTTGCGAAGAAGACAATGCATCAAATATCCCAACACATGATTGAAGAAGGACAAAATTTGAAAAAGATTTTAGAAAAATCTCTATCTTAAAATTAGGTTATTTCACGAATACAAGATTTTAATTTCAGACCAGCCTATCGGAGTCGTTATCGTGTGGGTCTCTACTTTGATTTAAATCAAAATAATCATTTACTAGGGTATAAAATCTTTTTAATACTTCTTCCCCTCGGTCTGTTGTGTGATACTTTATAATATCATCATCATTTAGTTGTTCAATTAAATTTCGAGATAGGAGAAATTGAAGTGTTTCTTTTATCGCGCTCGTTTTTAAACGTGTTTTACGTAATAACCATGTTTGAGTTCTTTTTGTCCTTAGGCAAAATTCCAATACTTCAGCCCAAATTTCGAATTTACTACGTCTTAAAGAAGTCATTGATATATCACCAAAATAACAATTACAGGAGTGCTTCCTCCTCAAAGAAATTTGATTTTTCTGACGACAATTGTTCTAATTCTTGAGCCCATTCTTCTAATTTAGGGAACAATTTTTCCCATTTGACAATTTCGTTTCGTATTTTAAATGAAGTCATCAAATTCATTAACCAAAAGAATAGCATTGATAGAAATAATATTACCATACTGATATTTATTGAAAAATTCCCATTTCCAGTATCCAAAAAGCGTGTAAATAAGAAAATAACATAAAATCCCGAAAAGAAATTAAAGAATAAAAAAGTTCTCACTAATTTAACCAAAGTTGTTTTTTCTTTTGAATAGTGATTAAAAAACTTTTCTTTTGAATAGCGATTAAAAAACGCATAAAAATTGGTAATATATGGGACAATTCCGTGGTAGAGAGCAGTTCTTGTTCTTTTATCACCTTTATCCTGTTTAAGAGAACGATTTCCTTTGATTATGAATAAACCGTAAAAAATTATCTGTATTCCTATTTGAATAATGAGTAGGGAAAGAACCGTAGTTAGAATAATAGTCACTATGGTTCCAAATAAGCCATATCTTTGAGCTAGATCAGTTGTTGTTTGTCCTGTAACGAGTAAATATGTCCATAGAATAATAAACCCTAATGCAAATAAGAAGAACAAGGTTAACGACGAGAAATGAATTTTAAATAAATGATTTATTCTTTTTAATTTTGTATATAATGATTTTTGGCTCTGAATTAATCCATTTTTTTTATTTTCGATTTTTTCCATAATGTCACCTTAAAAGTTATCATAATATACAAGGGAGCAATGATATTTAAGTTTGTAAGGGCAAATCGTGGCTAGAGCCCTACACCTTTTCCCCCTACTGCTGCAATTTCAGTCGACTCATCATCACCAAGACCAACAAGAAAACCTTCTCTCTTTTTATTCGTTAACTTTGCTTTTGACATAATAACCTCCTCATTTTTTTCCACCTGTAGGGAGACACTTATTTCTAGTACCTTTCATTTGAATATTTATTTTTTTAAAACTAAATAATAATTATTTTATTAAAGAAATTAATAAACCTTCCCAATTACAACAAAACAAATGAAAATGACTTACTTATAAAGTTTAATAAACATTTTTAATTTTGTCTTAATGATCTAATAGTTCCTCAGGATAAAGATTTTTTTCTTATTCCTGATTTTCTTTCGTTTTTTCATCTTCATACTCTTCAATTAATTTGCAATAATAACTATTTAGAATTCTGCATTCCGACATATTACCATCTCATTCTATACATTTTCGTATTAAGAATGTAATATTCATTACTTTTGATTAAAAGAAGATATTCAAGAATCTTAAAAAATGTGAATATTTTTTGAATTATAAGAAATAAATTTGAAACATTTTTCTACTCGAATTTTTATTAGTAAACTATAGTTAAGTTCTATGCTTTAAAATTAGGAGCATTAACGATTACACTGAAGCGGATATTATAGTCATAAATTTTTTTATAAAATAATTCGGTTATGTGTTAATAGAGCTTAATTTAATAAGAGTGAATAGAGGTTGTTTACATATGAGAATTTTAGTTTTAAGTCATCGGAATCCATATTTTCCCCCATATATTTTTTTAAAAATGCCTGAAGCTATTCAAAGAGATGATATCAAACAGGTACCTTTATTAATAGATCTCTATGTAA
>JAHQWI010000052.1 GCA_029856085.1 Promethearchaeia archaeon
TTCTTGAATAGTCAGCATATCCAGCAGTTACAACCAAAATATCTTTATTATAGTTTTTTACTGCTTTTACAACACTCTTCATTAATTTAATCCCCTCTTCAATGTTATTTGGGCCTTTTAATCCTACTTTGATTATATCAGCCCCGGATACCGCTGCACCTAATGCTGCTAAAGAAGCGGAGCCTGGTAAATTTGGAAAGTCTCCTATAGTTGCACTCAAGAGTTGCGAACTATTGGTAGGTATTAAGTTTTTCATTTCTTTGATGATCCAAGGAAAATTTGCTCCGAGAGACCCCTCTTCAGGATTTTTACAATCAATTAAGTCAACATTTGCTAAAATGACAATCTTAGCTTCTTCAATTGTTTTAGGGCTTATTAAAAGCTTAATTTTGTTGCTCATAACTTATTATATATAATTTAAAAATATTAAAAAATTTATTTGAGACTAAAATTTAGAATTTAATTTGAGATTCAAGACTTATTAACATTATGGGGATGATATTGTTAATAAAAGAGTTTTGTAAAATATTCAAAGGATTTTTAATTTTAGACTCTTAAAATTTCTATTAGAACAGATATATATATAAATTTAAATTAAATCATTTTTATTAAATATAAAAAAAAGAATATTAGTTTATTATGTCTCCTAAAGAAATTACAAAAGTAGAAATTACTAATGAAGTATTTAAAGAACCAAAAGAAGTAATTAACCAATTATCTTCTAATATGGATCTAAAATATACAAAAGTTATACAAACTTACGTTATGGAAGATCGAAGGTTAAATCTAGCATTAGAACACGAGGGTTCCAGTTATTTTAAAGGAAAGGTTGTCTGGATAGGTAATAAAAAAGATGACACAGAAGGATCAATATTTTGTGTTGACACTAAAGATGAATTAAAACAAATTAACCCAACTGCTGAAAATACAGAAAAAGTAATATTAGATGTAAAAAAAGATTTAATAAAAGTATCAACTGCTTCGAAAACTAAATGTTCTGTATGTGGTAAAAATATTGAAATTTTTGATGAAGTGACTGGATGTCCAATATGCGAAGCAAAAGCACATAAAGATCATTTAACAGATTGGGTAAGGATGAAGCATACTTGCCCGGTTTGTAAGAAATCTTTAAATGTTTCTAGCACAGGGGTAATTTTTATTGATTAAAACTAATTAAATGCAAATTTTTCTTACTTTTTCAATATTTATTGTTCCATCATAAAGAGCTGTTGCAATTAATATCCCTGTGAAGTTTTGTTGTTTATAGCTTAAAATGTCTTTGTAATCTTTAATTCCGCCACCCACATAGATATCTCCATTGAAAGAATCTTGGATCTCTAAATACTGTTGAGGAATGCCACCAATTTTTTGGCCTACTCTGAATAAATCTAAAAGAATTAATTCTTTAATACCCATTGATTCGATTCTTTTAATAATTTCTAAAGAAGTTTTATTACTTAATCCCTTAGCTTTTGTTAATATTTTTCCTTTATACATATCAATACTTATAATCAAATTCTTTTGACCCAATAAGGCTAAGGCCTTTTTTATAATTCCCAGACTTTGTATTGTTTCTAACCCAATTATTAATTTATTTATTTCATATTTGGAATATTGTTGGATGTCTTTTGAGTCAACTATTCCTGGATCAATTAGTATATTTATTCCAGAGATCTTTAAGATTTTGGTTAATAGTTGAAAATTAGGTTTTTTATTAGTAATTGCATCAAGATCTGCTATATAAAATTCATTGAATTGATATGTATGCCTAAGAACTTTCAATATCTCTACCGGGTTAGATGATTTAAATAGTTTTGATTTAAGAGGTTTATATCTAGTTCTTTCACCTTTAACAGCATGTACTGCTTCCGAATTTAATATATCTAATACAGGTATAACTTTAAATTTTCTCATAAATAACTAGGAGATATTATTTGGTTTTAGGGATGAATTTTAATAAAAACTGATATTCTTTGTTTTATGCAATAGTCCATTCTTGAAAAATTACCATTATTTAATACTCTCTAATTTTAAAAGAATTATATTTTAATTAACAAATAAATAATTTTTTTTTTAAATAATAGTTGATAAAATAATTTTAAAAGGTAATTTTTTATATTATGAGTGAAATGAAAACTGAGGCATATATTAATAAAATAATCGAAAGTACAGGTTTAACAAGAAAAGAAATTCAAAATATGGTTGAGGATAAGAAGAAAGAATTAAAGGGTTTAATCTCTGAAGAAGGGGCTTTATTCGTTATCGCTAGAGAGTTAGGTGTAGATGTAAAAGAGGAAAATAGAGATTTAATGAAAGATATTGATATATTTATATCAGATATTACATACAATATGAAGAATATTAATATTATTGGTAGAATAAAAGAAATTTATAATATCAACAAGTTTAATAAAGCCGATGGAGGAATCGGTTATGTGGGGTCTTTCCTATTACATGATAAAACAGGAGATATTAGAATTGTTTTATGGGATGACCATATTAATGTATTTAATGAAGATAATTTTCAACAAAATGAAATGGTTAAAATCATAAATGGAATTGCAAGAAAAGGAAAATTTGAAGATAAAGAAATTCATGTAGGGAGATTTGGAAAAGTCATCTTGTCCCCCGATGATGTAGATTATAAAAAATATCCTAAAATTAAATATGAATTAATAAATATCAATGATGTTAATTTAAATCTTAAATCAATATTATTGGAGGGAAAAATAATCCAATTATCACCCATAAAAGAATTTACGAGAAAAAATGGAGAATCAGGAAAAGTTGGTTCCCTATCTCTTTTAGATTCAACAGGTTCTATACGAATAACATTTTGGAATGATGATACAGAAAAATTAGAGGATTTAAAGGTGAATGATGTCATATCAATTTCAAATTTAAATCCAAGATTAAGTTCCTTAGATTCTAAAACCATAGATATGTATGCATCCAAATATTCAGTTATAAAAAAAATCCAAAAGAAAATTCAAATAGAAGTAGGTTTAATAAAGAACATTAACAAGCTTCAAGAAAATAGAGGCATTGTCTCATTTAAAGGAAAAGTCACTTCGCTTGATGATTTAAAAGAAATTATTTCAAAATCGGGTGAACCACTTTCTTTATTAGGGTTTATTGTTAGTGATAATACTGATTGGATTAGAGTAACATTATGGAGGGAAATGGCAGAAGAATTTTCAAGTAAATTATCAATTGGTCAAGGATTATTGTTAAAAAATGTCTCACTAAGATATAGTAATTTTTCACAAAGAAATGAGATATCTACAATAAATGATTCAACTTTAGAATTAATTGATTTAGAAATAGAAAATCTCAAGACTATGGATTTATCTAAGCAAAGTTTCTTTTCTGGTAATTACGTAAAAATTGATTCGATTAATAATCCAGGTGTTGTAGAAATTAAGGGTTATATTGCCAAAGATCTTAGCAATATAACGATTTATGAAGCGTGTCCAAAATGCTTGAAAAAATTGGAGAATTGCGATTGTGAAATGAGAGAGAAAACAGAGTTTAGAATGATTGTTAATCTTATTATTGATGATGGTAATGATTCAATTAGAACAACCTTTATGGGGGAAAAAGCTGAGAAACTTATTGGAGTTGAAACAGATAAACTTGTCCAAATTAAAGAAACACCAGATTTTGAAAAATTTTTGGAAAAAAAATCTTCTGAGTTTTTAGGTAAAGATATAATAATAAAAGGAAAAGCTAAGTTTAGTGAGTTTTCCAGTTTATATGAAATTTCAGTTTATGATTTTAAATATTTAAACATTGATGAAGAATTAGAGAGAGCTATGAAAACTATAGAAACTTAATCCTTATGTGATGTACATACTTTTAATTAATAAGGTATTTTTAATATTCCTTTATTCATATTATATCTTGATTACTATGGAGAATTTTTAATAAAAGATTTTAAGAAAGAAAACATGGATACTTCATTTACTTTGAAGAAATCAGGGTTAAAAACACCTGTATTTTTATTAGATTTTAAACCAGACCTAAATAAGAATTTAAAATATTTTATTGAGAAATGAGACAAATTTTACTATAATTGCCAGAGTTTTTAATAATATCATTATAGTTTTCAAGAATAATCTCAGGAGTTAATTCTGAATTTTGTAGATTAAATGGCCAAACTCCTATTATTGTATCACCTACATTTTTTACATTCCCTATTAAATATCCTTGTTTTTCTCCGCCTGATTTTAATGTAAATAAGATTACCAAATAGTAGTTATAATCTAAATTAGGTCTTATATTTCCTACTATTATGACTTCTTCAATATTTTGAAAAAAGATAATTGTATTAGATTTTTCACTTAAATTTTTTAATTCCAGGATAAATTTAGAAGGTATGGTTAGCGGTTTTTTAAACGCCAGATTCTTGAAATTTAAAGTAAGATTTTTATTTTCAAAATGCTGAATTGCTTTAAAAATTACTTTATAAATTATTGAATCCATACAAACTAGTAAAATAGAATTTGTTTAATGATATATAAATTGTTTTCCAAAAATGTTTACTGTATTGCTAAGATATTGATTATTTTCCTTGGATAAGAATATTTTCTTCAGGGAAACCTAAATCTATTAATAATTTTTTCATTTTAAAGCGATGATCTCCTTGAAGTTCAACCCCCTTATCTCTAATAGTTCCCCCGGAAGCACATTTCTTTTTTGCTTTTGTTAAAATATTTTTCAAATTTACATCAAAATTTCCAACAAAAGTTATTACAGTAACGATTCTACCCCATTTCCGTCTATCATTAGAGATGACTATTTGTTGTTCGTCAGCACTTAAACTATCACAAATACAGAGTTCTTTTGGAAAGCTACATAATGGACATATGTCGTCGTCTTTAATACTCTCTTATCACAACCTTTCTTATTTAAAACTAATTTAATTCAGTACTAAAAAATAATAGAATAAAATCTTATAAAAATCTTTTTCATTTTAGAAAATGGCTTTAAAAAGGCTATCAATTATCATCTTAAAAATATAAAAATAGAATTAAAGTTTTGGTTTAATTTTTCGAAAGTTTAATTTGTATTTTTTTAATGAGAATGCTTTCAAAAAAATATTTAAAGTAAAATTTTTATTATTTATCAATAAGCTAATTCTTTATGATGTAATATTTATGTGATTAACAAAAATGCAGAGTTCATGGATATTTAAAGTTATTGTAGCTGGAGCTGGTGGAGTAGGAAAAACAGCAATGATTACACGATATTGTACAGGAAAATTCGAAGAAGGATATAAAATGACAATAGGAGCAGGTTTTCATACTAAATCTGAAATTCTTGACACACAAGAAGCGGTTAAAATGCAATTATGGGATTTTGCGGGAGAAAAACGTTTTCGTGAACTTTTACCTGATTATTGTAAAGGTGCAAGCGGTGCTTTTATTAGTTTTGATATAAGTGATTATGATACTTTTAGAGAAATACCAGAATGGCTTAAGATCATACGTCAAAAAGCAGGATTCATCCCAATAATTCTAATGGGGATGAAATGGGATATACAAAATCATGAAGTAGAATTTGATGTTGCTAATGATTATGCTAATAGAGCGAAATGTAACCAGTGTGTATTCTGTTCCTCAAAAGAAGATATAAATATAAATGAATCTTTTCAGGCTATGGCAAAATGGTTAATATATTATGCAACTCAGGGATAAAAATATAGAAAATAATATTTTGCCTTTCTGTAAGGTAAATAAAGAAAAAGCTAAATATTATACTTAATAAAATAATATATTAAAAAAATGTTATAATTGAGCCTCCGTAGCTCAGCTAGGTAGAGCACTCGGCTGTTAACCGAGCGGTCGCATGTTCGATTTCATTGGCCAATCTCTGGACAAGACGAGTTCCATGCCGGGGGCGCATTTTTTTCATCTTATTTTTATTAATTTTACTTTTATCCTCATATATTAATCTTCTATATTTTCTCTTTAATCTAATATATCCCTATTTTAGTGACCAACGGATGGTTGGTTTAAAAATAATAAATTGGTATTCCTTTTCCCGAATGAATTGGTAAAATAGTTTGGTTTAAATAATTTTATTAAAGATAATTTATGAAATGGAACAAGATGAAAACGAGATCCGGGTTGATTTATTCTATGAGTGTGATTTACTAAGATTTTAAAAAATAGATTGTTAATTCTAAAAATTTGCTCCTGCCGGGATTCGAACCCGGTTAATGATACAAGACGAAACGATCTGTATTGTCACCAGGGTGAAAGCCTAGCATGCCAAGCCCTTTCTTTTACATAGGGTGAAAGATTGGCCGGACTACACTACAGGAGCATGGTACTATTATTTTATCAAGCTTTTTTTATAAATGGTTTTTAGAACTCTTAAACTATTATTAATAGTAGAGTCTGCAAACATTAAAATTTTTCTTTTCTTAAGAAATAAAATATTGGTAAAATATTCATACAAGAAAATATGCGGGAAGGGAGATTTGAACTCCCGAACTCCTACAAGAATGGATTCTAAGTCCATCGCCTTTGACCAGACTTGGCAATTCCCGCGATATAAGAAAAAATTAAAAATATGATATATATTAAAAAGACATAAAATTAAAAAAATTTTTAGTGTAAAATTCAAATTTATATGCGATTGAAATAAATGATAAAAATTAATTATATTATATAAGAAAATATTATTATGGTTAAAACAAAAAAAGTTTGGTCTTTTTAATGAGTGTAAGAGATTCTTTAATAAAACATTTAACATCAATATTACGTGCATCAGAAGGTACTGTTTTAGTGCTTCTTTGCGATCAAAATGGTCTTTCCATTGCGAAAATCGGTAGAAAGAGCGATATAGATTTAAATCCAAATCAAATTACTAGTTTAGCATCAGCTGCTTTTAATGCAAGTGAAGAAAATTGGGAGGATTTGAACATTAAAGACCAAGTTATTTCATTTTCATATTTTGATAAGGTGTGTTTGATTACAATCAGAATTAATGAAACTCTCTTAACAATAGTTCATGATTATCATAAAGAATGGCCATTAGATGCAGATAACTTAGCTGCATCCATGTATTACTTAAAACAAAAACTAGGAGAGTTTTTTGGAAGCGGAAATGAACCAGAAGCAGAAATCGAGAATTTCTGTGATAAAGTTAGAAGTGCAATATATCTTTTCGGAATGGGTTCCGAAGTTCCCTTTGTCTCTTATACACCTGAAAGCCTAGAAACTACGTATTTACTTCCTACAATAAGTACAATATTTGATTCTCTTCAAAACCCAATATTTATAAGGTATGCACTCGTGAGCCCATCTGGGCTCACACTTGACGCTAGAGATGTTAGTGGTCAGAATTTACCAATATCAATTGAGGCTTTTTCGGCAAATGCTCATGTAGCATTTCAGAAAATGAAAGAAGAATCTGAAGGTAGTTCAATAGGAGATCTGTTATGTTATGTCGCTATTTCTGGTGAGAATGCCGAAAATTTCTATGGATTAATAGCGTGCCCTTCTGGAAAAATGAAATATTCAAGTATCGTAGATACATCAAACATCGAAGAAATTTCTTTTATTGGACTATTCGCATTAACCTATGGAGGTATTCCAGTTATTTGTGAATCGAGGAATATTATTTATTCAATAATGCAAATATTAGGTGGAGAACAAACTACTGAAAACTTTATAAAATCCGTTAATGTTCTTACTAGTTTTAAGTATGACTAAATTAAACAAAAAAGCTTTACCGAGTAATTATAATCTCGATAAATAAATTTCTCTGCAATAATATGATGAAAAGATACAATTCAAACTTATCTATGCCAAAATTATACTGTCTTCACTATAATGAGTGTGATCCGAAAAAATGTTCTGCTATTAAATTGAGAAAATTTAATCTTTTAAAAATAATAAAGGGTATCAAAGGACATTTTAGAAATTCTATTATATTAAACCCCTTTGCTCGAGAGGTTATTTCTTTAGATGATAGAGAGCTTATTCTAAAATATGGTTTAATAGTAATTGACTGTTCTTGGAAAAAATTGCTAAAATTATCAGAATTAGATTCAGGTAATTATCGTAAATTACCTTCATTAATAGCCGCAAATCCCATAAATTATGGAATATGGGAAAAATTATGCTCCGCTGAAGCCTTGGCAGCAGCATTATATATCACAAAATTTAATGATTATGGAGACCTAATCCTCTCAAAATTTTCCTGGGGAATTCAATTTAAGGAGTTAAATAAATTTTAAAAAAAATATGAAAATATAACAAAAGATAATTTCAATCCATGCCTTTAGACAATGTTGAAGCTGCTATCACATCATCGATTTTAAGAATCATAGATGATACTTCCGTGGCAGATTGAATAGCTTGGGTTAAAACTGATAAGGGTTCAAGAACTCCTAGTTTTACCATATCATCAGGTTTTCCAGTATCTATATTTATACCAGTAGATTTTCCATCTTCAGTTTCGTGTTTTGATCTCATCTCAACAACTAAATCTACTGGATTATAGCCTGCGTTTTCAACTAGAGTCTTG
>JAHQWI010000053.1 GCA_029856085.1 Promethearchaeia archaeon
CCTTTAATATTGGAATACGACTTTTTCTTCTGTAAATCATCAAGAGTACCTTCGATGAGATCCTCAGGGAAAATTTGAGTACCTTTTGATTTACTCATCTTCACCTTATCTCTTAATGTCCAACCATGCATATAACACGCATTATAATTTTTACGTTTTGACGACACCATAGCACTACATAATAAGCTGTTGAACCACCCTCTGATTTGGTCTTTTCCTTCTAGGATAAAGTCTGCTGAAACCCATGAGTCAAAATTCTCTGATTCTCCACTATAATATTCTTGAGCAGCCCACACTACAGAACCAGAATCTAACCACACATCTAAAATATCAGGAATTCTTCTTTTAATTCCATCATTGCATTTTTTACATTTCCAAGTAACTTCATCTATCCAAGGTCTATGCAGATCTTCTGGACATCTCCCCGCTGTTTCCATCAATTCTAATCGAGAACCTATAACAGTAATATCTTTACAATCTTCGTTATCACATATCCAAACACTTAATGGTACACCCCAAAAACGCTGTCGAGAGATACACCAATCTTTCAAACTGCTTAACCAACTTTTGAACCATCTATTTCCAGCCCAATCTGGAACCCAATAAATCTCACTATTTTTTTCTAATAGTTCAGGAACAAGGCTTTCTGTTTTAAAAAACCATTGATTAGTGGCTTGGTATACTAATTTAGAATCACATCTCCAACAGTGAGCATATTCATGCTCTACCTCGCTAGTAAATATAAGAGTTCCTTTTTTTCGTAAAGTTCCCAGAATTTCCTCGTTAGCATCGAAAACAAACTTACCCTCATATATTCCTGCTTCTTTCGTGTAAATACCTCTTATATTTACTGGTGTAAAAACAGGAATATTATTTGCTACTCCTACTTCAAAGTCTTCAGGTCCATGACCAGGCGCAGAATGAACCAAACCAACACCTTCTGAGGCAGAAACATATTCCTCAGATAGAATTATTGTATGAACCGTTTCACTCTGTTTTCCTAATTCTTTCTGATAAGGAACTTCTTCTAATAAGGGGTGAATATATTTCCAACCCTTTAAGTCTTCACCAAGATAATCTTCTACGATTGCATATTTATATCCTAATTCTCCTGAAATTAAATGTACTATCGAAGCTTTAGATAGAATCCAATATTCATCTAAATCTTCAATTTTCACTCTGGCATATTCAGCATAGGGATTTGCCATTATAGCTTCATTAGCAACTAAAGTCCATGGCGTTGTAGTCCAAATGATAAAATATGTATCTTTCATATCAGCAGATTTTATTTTAAGGAATAGACTTACATCTGTAATATTTTTATATTCATGTTCATGCTTTGCAAGTGCTGTAGCGCATCTCGGGCAGACGTTTAAAGGTCTATAAAATTGATAAAGTAATCCATTTTCCCATGCCTTTTTTAACGTCCACCATATCCCCTCAATATAGCTATTTTTATACGTAATGTATGGATTATCCCAGTTCCAAAAATAACATCCTAAACGTTTAAACTGTTCATTCATAATTTTTATATTTTTCTTAGCATAATCCTTACAATTCTCTATGAATTTGTCAATACCATAATCTTGAATTTCTTGTTTATTCTTAAACCCCAGTTTTTTTTCCATCTGAACTTCTATAGGTAACCCATGAGTATCGTATCCCGGTGTATCTGTGACTTTAAAACCTTGCATCCGTTTATACTTAATTAAATAGTCTTTTAGAATTTTATTCCAAGCCGTTCCTAAATGAATCGAACCCGTAGTATAGGGAGGTCCATCAATAAAACGCCATATATCTTTGCCTTCTTCTTTCTTTCGTATTTTTGAATATATATCTTGTGCTTCCCAAAATTCTAGAATTTTTTCTTCCAATTCTTTAAGATTCAGTTTCTTTTCTAATACTTCCACAAGAATCATCTAAATTAAAATGTGAATGTTAATAAGAAGAAGTTTAAACTAAAAAATTTATTGTATACTTTATATAAATATTAGCAAGAAGTACTAGATTTAACCACAAATGTAATGTAATAAGAGAAAAACTTTCAATTCAATTGGAAATAATTTCTGGAGCCTATCTAAGACAGAACCCACATTTACCAAATGATTGAATTGTTTGTTCCCAGCAATGGCGATGATAGGCTCTATTACAATGTGGGCATTCGGCATGACAGTTGTCGTCACCAGCAATTTTTTTAGAACAACTCGGACATTCGATTTTATGGCATATAACACACGATACAACTGATACTTCGAAAATTTTCTTAGAAATTAAATTAAATAAATCAACAAGATAACTAAAGGGTGTCCATTCTTTAAAAAAGTCATCAAATGAGGCATGTAAATCATTTTTTATCTTCTCATGAGCTTCAAGTTCGAATTCGTTTACCACTTTCACTTCCGGCATTTTCATAGGATAATCAATCGGTAAATTAATTTGAAATTCAAAAGTAAGATCTTCAGTTTTCATTTTTCCTTTCATTTCTACATGTAAAATCGCTGTCGAGGGTTCATATTTTATGTTTTTATAATGATCTTTCAATAGATCAATCTCAAAATTTATTCTAGAATTCTTGTCTACTAACCAAGAGATCTCTCTTACTATTTCAACTGGTTCAGATTCATTCTCTTTCCAATTCTTATAAGCGTCTAATTCTGTAGTCGAAATCTGGATAATTTGCTGCAATTCGGATGATAAATCTATAACAGGAGGATTTGGATAAGACTCTAAATCTATAACCATGGTATGTTCCTTAAAACCATAAGTCATTAAGTGGACTTTCAGAGCTGTCAAACTGTTAGGAATTTTTTCACTTTGATATTCTCCTGAAATCTTTTTTGATTGTATTTCAATTTCTTTTATGAAAAATAGTTTTTTCTCTAATTCATGCAAGACATCTACAATGTGTGGCGGTTTTTTGGAACTCCATTCTCTTAAAGTATTCAATGTTTTATAAGGGTCGCGTAAGATTTTTTTTACCTCATCTGGAAAAGCTACAACCGGTCTTTCAGGATAATGTGTAAAATCTATTGGAATTATAAATGTATTTGTGAGAGTAATAGTAATATAGACATTAATATCGGCTCCCTTAGAACCACGTTGATCATAAGCATATTCTTGTTGAATTAAACCTAATTCAGTAGTTAATTCTAAATTAGGTTGTTCAGTTTCATCAATTAAAGACTCAGCGGATGGTTGGTTTGATTCATTTTTAGATTCATCATCTGAAAGTGCTTCATAGCTTTCTAGTGAATTTATAGATGGTTGCTCAGTATAAAATAAATCATTATTAGACTCTGAAGGTGTAATGTATTCATCTGTTTGATAATCTGGAGGGTAAACTTCTAGATCGGGAGTAAGATATTCTTCCTTTTCAGAAGAACTATCACTAATTTGCTCTTCTTCGATAGGAGTAAATTCTTTTTCTGAAATTTCTTCTTTTGGCTCTAAAGCATCTTCAATTTTTGCTTTGAGCTCATGTATAATATTAACTACAATAGAATCAGATGTCCAATTTAAGATATTATTTAGCTGAAAATCTCCTAATAACTCTTTAATTTCATCGTGATAAATCATTTGAGGGGGTGTATTAGGAAAATCTTCTTCAAATTTAATTTCTAACTCATATTTTCTATCTGGAGTTTGATGTACATAGCCATATAAATGAGCTATATTTCCCGAAACCATCCAAAAAGAAAAATCTCTAGCAATTCCTTGAGCTTCTTTTAAGATACGCTTTTTATCCACAATGACCACAGTTAAAAATTTGTTTTTTCTTACTATTATAAAAAATAGACTTTCTTCTTAAAAATATTTACAAAACTTCCTAAAACTAATTTAAATTACTGTTAAGTTTGGTAACTTTTTAGAATAGATTAAGATTTGATTAAATAACCCAATAATATGGTATATCTTCACCATTTTCTCCTTTAGCTGTAAAAATTCTATTCAAAATTATTTTATTTCAGTTTTAAATGATTCATCTTCAATAATTTCAACAACTTTAATAAAATTTGGCCTTGCCCCAGCAACTAAATAGATTAATTTTGTCATCGCATTTTTTCTATTTTTTAAAATTAATAAAAGCTTATTTTAATAATTTAATAATAAAATAATATTTAAATGTAAATTCTAAGGATTGATTTAATATTATTATAATGGTTTTGTGATATTCTGAGTAGAAATTAATTTCTTTCAGAAGAACTAAATTAGAACCTGAAAATCCATTTATACTTATTATTAATGATTATAGTATACGATTATCTATTTTTATATTGTTTCTCATAAAATTTTAAATACTCTTTAGTTATTATATTTTCTAACCATATTCTATTAGAAATATACCAGTCGACAGTCATTTTTAATCCCTTTTCAAAATCTACATCAGGTTTCCAATGTAACTCTTTGGTTATTTTATTGTGATTCATTGCATATCTTAAATCATGACCTGGTCTATCTTTTACAAATTTTATTAATGATTGGGGTTTATCCAAAATTTTTAATATCTTTTCAACCAATTCAATATTAGCAATCTCTGAATCTCCTCCTATATTGTAAATCTCTCCAATTCTTCCTTCTTTTAATACTTTTAGAATAGCTTTACAATGATCTTTTACGTGAAGCCAATCTCTCACATTAATTCCTTTACCATAAACGGGCAAACTTTTGTTATTTAAAGAATTGTTAATCATTAATGGTATCAATTTTTCTGGAAATTGGTAAGGGCCATAATTATTTGAACAACGAGTAATATTTACAGGAAGATTAAAACTCTTGTAATATGCCCTCACTAAAAGATCTGCAGAAGCCTTACTTGCAGAATAGGGGCTATTCGGCGCTAATTGATGATTCTCTGTAAAAGGTGCATCATTAAAATTTAAGGAGCCATAAACCTCGTCTGTAGATATTTGAAGATATTTCTTAATATTATTTTTTTTCGCTGAATTTAATAAACTTATTGTTCCCGATATATTTGTGTCGCAAAACAAAGATGGATTAATAATTGAACGATCAACATGGGATTCCGCAGCAAAATTTATGATATAGTCTACATCATTCTTGAGAATGATCTCATCAACAGCTTTAAAATCACATATATCCATTTTATAGAATTTGTATTGATTAGGGTGTTTTTCTTCAATATCTTTCAGATTTTCAGGATTTCCCGCATATGTTAATTTATCTACATTAATAACTTTAAAATCTAAATTAGATTCGAATAGATATCTTATAAAATTACTTCCGATAAATCCCATCCCGCCAGTAACAAGACAGACTTTCATAATATCATTAACATGTTAAATTAAATTTTTATGATTAATACCACTTCAATTTGCTTAAGAATTTTAAGATTCATTTCCTTAATAAAGCCTATGAAATTATAATCAGAGGTTTTTTTTAAAATTTATTAATGGTTTAAAGGAATAATATCTTCATTTTAACCATATTATTTCATTTAATCAGCTGCTATGTGCTTATGTTAGTAATAATCCTAATCCTTTATCCAAGCTTTATTATTATTTTTAAGTTTAAGTATTTCTAAAAAACATCATATATAACTCTTAAATTAGCAAACAAATAGTTCTTTTTATATCTGCTTTAGGTGGAATTCTTATGACTAATTAAGTCTTTAAATGAAAATTTTCCCATATTCAAAAACATACTTGCTCTAAACCCAATTTTACACCAAGAGCTTTTCATCTTTTTTTAAAGGGTATCATTTGTGCGTTTCTTCTTTTTGGGAAATCATTTTTAAGTATTTCCCATAATCTGTGTTTGATATGGCATCTGCGATCTTTTGCACATCTTGTCGGGTAATATACCCTTTGTTATATGCAATCTCCTCGATACATGCAATATAGAGACCTTGTCGTTTCTGTATTGTTCCAACAAAATTAGATGCTTCAAGCAATCCATCATATGTTCCCGTGTCAAGCCAAGCGAACCCTCTTCCTAAAAGTTGCACTCGCAACTTCTCCCTTTTAAGATAATCATTAAGTAAATCAGTTATCTCAAGCTCTCCTCTCTGTGATGGTTCTAATCCCATTGTTATCTCTACAACGTCCTCATCGCAAAAATAAAGCCCGGGAATGGCGTAATTAGATTTTGGGTTATTTGGTTTCTCTTCCAAGGATATAACTTGCCAACTTTTATCAAATTCAACAATTCCAAATTCTTCAGGATTATTGACATAATAACCAAAGATTAACGCTCCTTCTTTTAACGAAGATGCTTCGTTTAAAACTGGTGTGAACCCTTGGCCAAAAAAAACATTGTCACCAAGAATAAGAGCAACTTTTTCACCGGCAATAAACTCTTCTCCTACAATAAAAGCATCTGGCAGCCCGCGAGGTTCGGTTTGAATCTTATAAAAAATCTTTAAACCCACTCTACTTCCATCTCCCAGCAGTATTTTGTAAAGATTAATATGTTCCGGTGTCGAAATAATAAGAATCTCCCTAATACCGGCAAGCATTAGCACAGATAATGGATAATATATCATAGGTTTATCATAAATAGGGATAAGATGCTTACTTATTGATTGTGTAATCGGATAAAGCCTTGAACCACTTCCTCCCGCTAAAATAATTCCTTTCATTTTCCTTCCTTCTTTATCAATTACAACACTTATTAATATTACCCTATTATTATATTTTTAGAATGTTAACTCAGGTCAACATTGAAAATTAAACATAATTTATACTAGAAGTGTTTAATAAGACAATAAATTGAAATATTTAAAAAATCTTTAAAAAATAAATACTTAGAAGTTTGTAAGTGAGGAGAATTTGATAAAAAAAGTCTTAATATTTGGAGGTTTTGGTTTTATAGGAACTAATTTAACTGAAGAATTAATTAATCGTGGGGAGTATGAAATATTTATATTTGAAGCTAAAAATGCAATGATTCAAAATTCCGATCTATTGAAAAAGACTGAAGTATATTATGGAGATTTTAATAATGTAGAAGATTTTGAAGTAATTTTTAAAGAACAGTTGATAGATATGGTTATTCATCTAATTAATACTAATAATCCATCCTCATCAAATAAGAACATCATTTTTGATATTAAATCGAATTTAATAAATACAATTAATCTCTTGAACATTATGTTAAAGTATAATTGTAAAAATATTGTTTTTCTATCTTCAGGAGGGACAATTTATGGTGTTTCAAAAGATAGTAAAAAAAAGAAAGAAACTGATTCAAAAAAACCCATTAGTTCCTATGGAATAGTGAAATTAACCATCGAAAAATATCTTCATCTCTATAACAATTTATATGGACTAAATTATCTAATATTAAGACCATCGAACCCCTTTGGAGAATACCATAACAATCAAAAACAAGGAATCATAAATGTAATTCTCAAAAAAGTTTTAAATGGAGAAACTGTGGAAATTTGGGGCGACGGGACTGTAGTTCGTGACTTTATCTATGTCAAGGATCTTGTAAAAATTATCGTTGATTTGATTGAAAGTAAAATTCAGAATGATATTTTTAATATTGGATCAGGGAAAGGATATTCTATTAATGATATTATTGAAATTACTCAAAAAAAAATGGGGAATTTTAAATTGGAATATAAAGACGCAAGAAAGGTTGACGTTCCTCATTTAGTTCTAAATATTGACAAATTAGAAAGGTACTTAGATTTAAATTTAATTAGTATTGAGGAAGGAATAAAGAAAACTTCTGAATGGTTAAAAACTATTTAATTGCCGTTAAGATTTTGTATTTAGACTATAAAAATTCTATTCATCTAATCTAAATCATGATAACCTTCTATTTTAATTCAAATAATAATCTAATGATAAATTTCAATATTTATTCAGATCTATCTATAATTTTTGCCGTTTTCAAGAGTTTTACAAGATTCTTAAAAGTAAAAGCAATCCCTAAGGCCATATGTAAAATTAAAATTTGCCATATCCCAAAAAGTAGATAGATTGAAAAATAGAGATATTGATGAGCATATGAAAAGCTAAATAATAAGCTCAGCGATAAAAATTTACCTTCTTTAGAAACTTTACTCATTAAATTTTCACGGGAAATACTATATTTAGTCCAGGTGAAGAATGTAAATATAATCGATGATGTAAAAATTAGCAGCTTTTCGAAGGGTACAGTCGTTGTAAAATAAATTAACAAATACGTGGTTAAAATTTTAATAATATCTAAAATACTATCAAGGTGGTGTCCTACCTTAGAACATTTATTTGCTTTTCGAGCATATTCACCGTCAAGATAATCTATGATTAAAGCTATATTGAAACCTACAATGAGAAGTATATTATGTATTAAACATATTTCACCAAATAGATAAACTAGTAAATAAAGAAACCAGCTTAAGGAAAAAATAAAAAATCCACATAGTGTAATTACATTAGGATTTATTTTTTTTGAGATTTTATATAAGATATTTGAAAATCCACTTCCTAAAAAGCGATATACCCGTTTTAAACCACGTTCTTTTTTCATTTA